>JAQZAZ010000167.1 GCA_029239355.1 Sphingobacterium sp. | reverse complement strand
ATTTTTGGGTAATTTGCTAGATCTTATTAAAAATGGCTGCCCTTTATCAAGCTTTTGTCTGCGCAACTTGAGAACAATGCTGTTGCTAACTTCTTTTAAGTGCTCTAAATTACTCATAATACCACATTAATACTATTCAAAAATAGCAATTTTTCGGGAGAAAAGCAATTGTTCGATCATTTGAGAAGGGCTCTTTGTGTGACTCAGCGGCTCTGTTAGAATTTCTTTTGAAAAAGTCGTTATGGACATCTGGCCGACTTGGAATATTTCAGTAAAACCCAGACCTTCTCTTAATTGATCCGCGAGAATTTTCACTTCTGTAATCCTCTTCTCTATAGATTCCCTATTTTCGGCGGGGACAATTTCAATTTGACAATAATCGTCGTCCCAAGACAAGGGCAAGTATGCATTTCTCTTAGCTTTTGATACAATCTTTCGTTTAAATATTCTGAAAAAGTCTAATATCTTCATCCTGTCTTGTTCGCTGTAGAAAATGCCAATTAAAAATCTTTATTACTAAATTAAACCCTGCTTTTCTGCATATTCTTTGAGGCTCGCTATTTGATATCGATTATAATTTTCTTTTGATATTTTCCTGTATTCGGCTCTGGCTTTATCCAGGAGCTTTAGCTCTGCGAAAAACGTCATTTTAACGGCGGTGTGCAGTAAGGTTTCAGAAGCTTCCAGTTCGTTGATAAGCTTTTGTACTGTGTTTAATTTTTCAAAGAATGGTAAAATAAAGCCTGAAATATTGTATTTCATTTCGGCAATCAGTTCTTCAATATCTGTCGTCGTTATTATATTATACCAAATATCGGGTAGGCCTCTCATGGAGCTAATTCTTTCTCTTATCATACACTCAGGTTCGGTGGGATATGCCGGTACATCTTTGTTATGATAGTTAAAGCACGCTAACCAATACTCAGGTGAAAATATTCCAACGTTTATAGTGAAACGGATATCGTCTTTAGTGCTATAATAACTTTTTTGAATATTTATGATGTGACCGATTTTCTCAAGCGGCAAATAAAAGTTGTTAGCCTTCTTTTTAAAACCAAGCGGTTTTAAGATTTCAATAAAGCTTTCTTTTATGATTCTGTCAAATTTTTCTTGAGTTTCTGTTTTCATAAATGACTGTGGTACTATATTATACTGAGCCTGTTTCAGACTATAATTGTTATTTTACTCCAAGGTGTATTCCCAATAATGATCTGTATCGTCATTACAGAGAAAGCCTTCAAACAAATTGCTTGCGATAAGCTGGTCCATTTTATTCTGATCAGTTGCGATGAGAAAGAAGAAGCTATCCCACTCAATGGTAAACAGAATCTCTTTATCATCCGAATATAGGTAATAATCTTTACCGCCGATCTCATCACAGAATTCATATTCCGTTAATCGATCAAGATCTATAGTTGTGGTGTTTTCATAAAACTCGTCCGTTATCATGATCTGATTCTTTCCCAAGAGTTTGAAAGCTTTATAGATAGCCATCTTTGAAAGCATACCAAACGCACCTTCAGTCGGGTGGTAGATACTTTCGTGGTCTGTAAAATTGTTAAGCTTTTCCATGAGGTCCGGTCTCGTAAAATTCCGGTTTAGCCCACCTATTGACGTCCTTAAAGCCGTATTAAGTTCTGCATAGCCCGTCAAGGTTGAGCCATTCACGATATTTTTCCAAGGTATTGCTTTACCCTCCCGAAAAATATCTTTATCGGCAGGATATCGTTCATTGTCGTAACTATAGATCTCTCTATTCGCCTCGGGAAGGTTTTTTAAGAAATCAATTTCCTTCAACGCTTCTTCGTGCGATAGTAACTTGGCTTTTTTTAGATTAGCTTTATCAATTTCCTCTCTGTCAAGTTGAAAGAAGGGGAGCAATGCGATGAATACGCTGTCATAATGATCTTTGAAATGCTCTTTTATTGCTCCTTCATTAGGGTATAACTTTTCGTCGTCAAATATGTTTCCCATAATATATCGGTTAAGTATGAATAGCCTTTATTTCAAATCCAATATATGTAATTTTATAAAAACTTGAAAAGGATAGAAGTCGATTTAGGAGGACTAACAAAGAACGTTTTAGAATTATTAAATTGACTTAATTTCTTCATTTAGCGTGTTGGATTCGATTTTTAGATTGTTTTCGTTCAAATAAATAGCTATTTAATCAAAATTTGTGGCGTTCAGATAGCCCGATGATCGTAATGTTTCCAGGATGTGATTTGCCTCAGCTTGATCCATATCATTTGCAAATTTTATTGTTTTAAAACCATATTCAAATCGAATAGTGCCTCTGTTTCTAAAAATACCTAAACTATTCCCCTGATTCCAAAAAACAAACTCAAAATGTTCTTCCTCAACATGAAATTTCTTCGCTTCTTGTAGATCATAAATCTTATGCCTGAATAGAATATCGTTTTTTCTGGCAATACTTATTTGCTCGCGATCTATTGTAATGATTTCTTTTCCAATGAGATACCACATTAACGTTTTCGTTACAAATAAGCCAGCTGCCGTCGAGAGGATCCACCAAACTATATAAAATATTCCCTCGAAGCTTAAGCCTCCAGTGGTATAGTAAAAGTTTTCAAGTGTCGGGGCAAAAAAAATAATTGATCGTATCCAACCAATCAGCCATAAACTAAAAATAATGATAATAGGTAAATGCTTCTTTGCCGGGACGATAATGGAATATCCCGTTGGAGTTTCGTAATGGGTTGCAATACCGCTATATGGCCTTTCCATAGTCAATTTGTTTTATAGGTTGCACCAATTCTAATGGTCTAATTTTCCGCTGGCTAATATGCAATAAAAAAACGAATTTCCTTATTATATCTCTTTTCAAATTCCATCCCACGTAACCCCAAATTCTGCGGCCACTTTTTTGTAATCATCATTAGTTAATGATCCGGGAATAAGTTTCTATTCATAAAGGCCATTTGCGTTCACATTAATGTGGGGATAAGAAAAAATGACCAGTCCCATTTTATGAAAGCTGAAGAAATAATGCCCGCCAAGATACAGCAGAGTGATGCGCTTAAACTTTGACAGAACGCAGTTCTAAGGATATATTTTGCAGACAAGCTATAGTCAATAAATAGGATATACAGGTGTACACATAACGATTTATCATGTGGTTGAATCAGTGAACCTCACAATTTTTTAAAAGGGAGCTGAGGCTGTTATCAATCGACAAACTTAAATGTAAGCTTTATCGTATAATTGGAGTCAATAGGTTTGCCTTTAAGCATAGCAGGATTCCACTTTGGCATTGTTTTGATTAACCTTTTAGCCTCTGCTTCGCAACCATAACCTAGCTGTTTAATAAATTCATCGAAGATCACAGTTCCATCTTTTGCTACTTTGAGCCGTACCACCAAAACACCCTGGACACCATTTTCAATTGCCTGCTTTGGGTATTTCAGATTCTTAGTAATAAAGTTGTTTAACGCCAATTGACCTCCTTGGAAATCAGCCTTAACATCGGGCATGATTTCAGGAACACCGCTTTTAGGTGGTGACACCGTTAATTTAAGATTATTGTTTTCGACGGTACTTTTAACATCAACAACTTTTGCTTCCTGCGAAAAGACCAGGGAGAGATTAAACAGCAATGCTGTAACAAGTGTGCTAAGCTTTACTATTCTTTGCATCTTTTTTTTACTAAGATACTAGAAAATTATTGTATAAAGTATGCTAGCGCTCATCGTTTGTCGGTCTCAGTTCTAGCGGCAAGTTAACCAAATTCCTATTTCCATCCAGGCCTAATCCTGATCTATTAATACTAGATTACCAGCTATTTAGTTCTGTAGTGGATGAAATTATTGAGAAATTAGTTGAGCTTTTGCAGTTTAATAATGAAATTTCCAAAAATCCGCTAAAATAACTGCAGATAACATTGTATTGGGAAAATGCGGGATGAGACTGTAACGCGAACTTTGGCAGCTTGTATAAAGTATACTAACTCAAGTTTATTTTTCATTTCTTCTTCGAGGCTCTTGCAATTGGGTTATAATCAAGGCATATTTTTATCCAATATTCAAAATCATCGGGTTTTTGAAAACCGATAGGTTCTACATAGCAATAGCCCTTTAGTTGTTTTCCTTTCATAATCATAGGCAAGAAGCCTATTTTTTCTGAGACTTCATCTTCCAGTTTTGCGCAATAGCGACACATCAGATTGTCATGGCTGATATTGATACACATTTTCCCATTAACAAGAAAGGATAATCCGCTAAACATTTTCTTTTCCTCAACTTCGATATTTTCTTCTATTGCAAGCCTTTCGCGGACGCGGTCGACAAGTTCATTGTTATAAGCCATCACTTCAGTTTGTCTGTTATTTAAAATTACTCAAAAACTGCCATTGTCACGAGATATCTTGTTATAATTTAAAGATTTCCTCCAATATCTTTTGTCGATTTGTCGGACATTTTCAACATTTTTAAATTTCTTTAAATAGGAAGCCAATAGGAGTAACTCATCATCGCTAGCATTTCCCGTGAACTCAGCTATTTGGATTGCATTGCCGTAGTTCAGCATTGATTTTTCAGCGGTGTGCTATGGCTTATGCGTTGAATTTACAAAATTAGGCTGAACTATCAATCTATGGCTAATATTTTTTATTATTAAATCGCAGACGAGTGGAGTGGAAGTGCCAAATTAATTATTAGCTTAGTGCAATATGATTTTCTTTTTAGATATAGACGGTGTCATGGTACATGCCAATCCACATAGGCAAGTAGAGCATGCAACCGATGGCTTTTATGTATTCAGTTGTGCCGCTGTTGAAACATTTAATACTATATTCATTGCACAGGAAGATCAGGTGATCCTTTCTAGCTCGCACCGTTCTAGATATACGATAGCAGAATGGAAAAAGATATTTCTTGATAGGGATATTCGAATAGATTCCCTTACGTTGTTGGATAATGTTAAGCAACACTTAAATCATCGCTTTACACGGAAGGATGAGGTATTGGGTCAGATTGTGCGTCAAGGCTTGCAAACTGAAGAAATAGTCATTATAGACGATGACAAATCATTAAATGAATTACCACAAGCATTAAAATCAAGGTTAGTATTGACATCTCCTTATAGCGGATTGACAGAAAAGAATCTGCACAATTTGAAAACTATACTCAACAGGTAACTATGCAGCGTTTTAAGGCTATAAAAAGATTATGTGCTTTTCTATCGCAAATGTCTTGGTTTAAGATTCAGTGCGGCACTTTCTACGACCTCCGCTATGCGCTTTTGTCTGGTTTCCGGTTTTCTGACGAGGATAATCCAGCCCAATATTATTTTTCTTGTTGATTTGCTCAGACTTAGAAAATAATCTTTCGAGCCAGTATGTTTTTCGAAAGCAATTTCTAAGTCATTCGGAATGATCAGTTCTTCGATTTCATCCAAGATTGTCCATGATCCATTTTGTTTTGCAACTTCCACGCATGCTAAACCCGCCTTTGTCATTCGCCCACTTTCACTGAGCTGCTGAACTTTTTCTTTGTTGATTTTTGACCAGTTGCTTTTAGGTTTACGTTTGGTAAAAAATTGCATGTAAGAAGAATCGTCAATCGTCTTTCTTGTGCTGTCAATCCAACCGAAGCAAAGCGCTTCGTCAACGGCCTCACTCCAACTTAATGAAGGGACATTCGACTTCTTTGTATAAAAGACAAGCCAAACAGATTGTCTGGACAGATGGTTTTCATCCAACCATTGTCTCCAATCTGTTTGACTTTGCGGATAATATGTATCTATATCCTTATTATGCATTTTGTTGGGCTAACCATTTTAAAATTGAACGGTTTGTTTCCTCCGGTTTTTCCTGTTGAATCCAGTGACCACAATCCAGATTGACAATATCCAGGTTGGGAACTATATTTTTAAGATTTTCAGACTTTGGAATCGTATCCTGTTCTCCATATATCATCAGCGTCGGCTGATGAATAACCGGTTTGATGTCCGCCATAAGGTGCCAGTTTCGATCAAGGTTTCTGTACCAGTTTATGGCTCCAGTAAATCCAGATAATTCAAAGGCAGAAACAAATACAGACAGTTCGCTGTCTTCCATCAGGGGCTTCCCAATTGGTTCTACTGCTCTTGCGAGATTGATCATGAGCATGCCGGGAGCAGGTGGAGCGGGAGGGATATCCTTGCGGAATATGTTATGCAGGAACCGGTGTACGTTCTCATTCATTATGGCATCTGCTATTCCCATTTGCTTATTGAAATGAACAAAATAGAAGTCTTCTCCAAATAGGGTTTCCATCAGTTCAATCCATGGTTGTTCTCCGCGTTCCTGATAAGGCAGCGCTAAGTTTATAATTTTATTTACCCGTTCAGGATACAATAGCGCGAGATTCCACACCACATTAGCACCCCAGTCATGACCGACGAAGGTGGCATCCTTGTATCCGTAATAATCAAGTAAAGCGACAAGGTCAGCAGTCAGGTGCTTTATATCATAATCCGTTACTTCGGTTGGGCAAGATGAGTTACCATAGCCACGTTGATTTGGGACAATGACGTGATAACCTGCACTGACCAGAGCTGGTATCTGGTAGCGCCAGGAAAATGCAAGTTCCGGAAAACCGTGACAGAGAATAATCGGCTTGCCCGAATTTTGTCTTCCTGTCTCAAATACTTCCAATACCACATTATTAACTGAAATCAGCGTAGGCTCTGGAAATTCAATTTGATCGGATGCTGTACCAGATGGTATGTCGCTCATGTTTTTATTGTTTAATAAAATTGTCATGAGGCAAATTTAAATCTGGTTTGTGACAACATAATGTCAGTAGTCAAAAGTAACCCCTTGTTTTGTTTTATCTCTTCATTGCAGGCATCGGCCAATTATATTCCAATCCTTCCAATGAAATCGCTTTAAGTGTTTTCTGGTCTACGCTATATTTTCTTTGAATCTCAGCTTTGAACTTCTTTGCCAGTTGATGCTGATAAGTATCATTCTTCTCTGCGTTACTAAAGCTCGTCAATGGATACTTTCTTTCGGCCTCTTGCATAGATTTGTCTTCTGCCTGGATAATCAGCTTAAATATCTCTTTTCGAATTTCAAGTGTAAGTGATTTGCGATAAGATAGTGCATTTTCCGGAGATGGAATTTTAAAATGTTGTGCAGCTACGGTAGGTTCATCATCGTTTTTAGCCTTTGAAAGCCTTGCCACCCATTGTCCCATACCGCTTTTACTGTGTTCTTCCGTTTGGAATAGAAATAGACTGACTGCATTCGGACTTGCATCACTCTTATTTATGGAATCATAAAGATGGAGTAGGAGCTGTTTATTGTTTTCATCATTTAATCCATCGTCACCCTTTAATATGATGTCGGCTCTATATAAGGTTTTTGTCGGTGTTGTAGAAATGGTTGGCGGTGATACCGTGTATCCGCTTAGTTTAATTGGTGTCGCTATACTAGTTTCTTGATTAGTTGCGTCTGTCAACTCAGTAAACTTAGTTCTTTCAGAATTTAGACAGCTAGCCAACAGTATTGTTGCACTCATGGATATGAATAAAAATCTTTTCATCGTAGTATTTTTAATATGTATCTTGGTTAAATTTCATGTTTTCGATTTTAAACAAGCTAAGGTTTCTCGTACTCTAAGCTATTTAAAGTTTAAATGCACTGTTTTAATAGGGGTGTTTTCCACCAAGCCATCTCATAAGTCCGTCTCCGCCAAAAAGAAAAAATACAATTAAACCACCTATGATGATAAACAATAATATACATCCAAAAGTATTGGCTTCCAGTTTGCTTCTTTCGTCGTCTGTCATATTTGCTACCCGACGGTAATGATCTTCCCTTAATTTGCGACGACCGTATTTCGTATTTGGATTGTAATATTTCCTTTGCGCCATGTTGTTGCAGATGGTTCTAAGATTAAATCGAATCTAACAGCAAATCTCTACCTTTCTTGTACTTTCTCCTTACGGTTTCCCGTATAATTTCATTCTAAACCAGCTTTATCTTTGTTCAAGGTTATTGTAAACACATAGACAATGGATATATTTTTAGGATGGATTATCTTTTCACTAGCGGTAGGTGCAATTGGAGCCAATAGGAATATAGGTTTTGCAGGAGCATTCTTCCTGTCGTTATTTCTATCTCCTGTTATCGGACTCATCTTCACACTTGTTTCAAAGTCAGACGATCAGATCAAGTTTGAAACAGAACTACTATCCAATACAAAGAAACAGACTGAAGGTATTTTAAATGCAGGAGGGAAGTCTTTCACCGATGAACTATTTAAACTTAAGAGTTTGCTTGACTCCGGCCTAATTACTAGGGAAGAATTTGAAATCGAGAAGGAAAACTTAAGAAGTAGCTTACCACAAAAGAAAACCATGTTATCACTTTATTGTTCGTCCATGTCTGGTATTTCCGGAAGATTGATGGTTAGGGTAGGAGACAACGGAAACTTTATTGATCTGCCACAGAGACAGGATAATGCTTTGGATTTCGATGTACATGCAGGCGAAGTTAAAGTGGTGATCAGTCCCACTGGATTTTTTGCCAGCGAAAAGAAAGTCTATCTAAAAACAGTGATGGATGAAACCACACGGTATGATATTTTTGATATATATATGCGTTCATGAAACTGTTTTCCAACTTATGATTTACGTAGATTAGATTTGTTGTTTGCACGATAGAGGAACTTAAAATGTAAAATATTATATATACATTTTCCTGCTCAAAAGAAGGGTATGGATAGCATTATGTATTTCGTGGGGTATAAAAAAGCTTAAACTGACCTGAGAGTTTAAGCTTTTATCAATCGGAATACACTCCCTATTATTTAGGTAAATGTGCTATTAATTCAATTTCCAATTTTGCTTCAACCATGTACAATCTTTGTATCTGCACCCAAGTAGCAGCAGGAAAGTCCTTATTATAAAATTTTTTTCTGATATAATTGAACTTTTTCATTTCTTCGATATCAGTTGTATATAGATTTTCTTTTACAACATTTTGAAACGTAGCTCCAAAACTTGCTAAGGAAGCTTGCAAATCTTTATAAACTGATGTAATACCTTCAGGAGTAATATCGGTTGTTACAGCTCCAGAAATATAGAGAACATTATCTACTTTTAAAACTTGACAATAACCAGCAATTGTATCTTGTTTTAGTTTGTTGTCATTCCAATGCCACTTTTCTTTTTTAATATGTTTTGTTTGTGAAAAAGCATGACTAAAAAATAGTAAAAGTGGGAGTATAATAATGTATTTCATGATATTTGTTAAAAGTAGTAATTGCCAAAGATTTTTATACAAAAGAACGAAATATTTTAATTGCTTTTGCTTTCGAATAACATGCTTTGATAATCCTTTATTACTAAATTAAACCCTTCTTCTCTGGGTATTCTTTGAGATTTGCTATTTGTTGCGGATTATAGAAAGCTTCTTTTATGATTCTGTCAATTTTTAATCTCTATCCAGTAAGTTTGACAACAATTTTCTTGATCCTGTCCAAGATGTAATCCATGTCAATTGCAGTTGTAAACCAGCCTAAACTAAACCCTATCGGCAGCCAGAGTTACATTTACGGACACACTCATCCGACGTGGAATTTACGCATCTGTAAGAAAAGGAGAATCACCGTTAACGCCGGGCTATGACT
>JAQZAZ010000166.1 GCA_029239355.1 Sphingobacterium sp. | reverse complement strand
CAATGAAATTATTTTTACTTTTGAAAAGCGAGTTTTTAAAAGTTTGGGAATTTCATTGTAATCAACAACATTTATGATTCAACAATTAGTACACATCGATCAAGAGATTTTTCTTGCCATCAACCAGGGCTTAAGTAACCCCGTATTCGATTGGCTGTTGCCTATATTGCGTAATCCATACACCTGGGCTCCTTTATATCTTTTTCTGATCATTTTTTTCATCAAAACGTATGGAAAAACGGGTATACTGATTGTAGCAATGACTTTGATTACTTTTGGTATATCCGACGGTATTTCATCTCATTTGATCAAAAAGACAGTTAAGAGAATCAGGCCCTGCAATGATGTGGAGTTTAAGGAGAATATCAATATCCGGGTACGTTGCGGCTCGGGGTTTAGCTTTACTTCCTCACACGCAGCCAATCATTTCTCTTTGGCTTTCTTCTGGATCGTACTCTTCCGCAGAAGATGGAAATACGTCCTTTGGCTCTGTATTGCCTGGGCATTCCTAATTTCGGTCTCGCAAATCTATGTTGGTGTTCACTACCCTTTTGACATACTCTGTGGCTCAGCGCTGGGCATCCTGGTCGGACTGGCTACAGGCTATTTGTTTAAGCGGTTCGTACCAAGCTTTTTTAAAACTGAACAAGTATAATGAATTCAATTTTATTGATTTTAATTTTATTCATACCTGCATTTGCAAGTGGAATCGCTGTTTTTTTCGTACAGAAAAAAGGAACAAATTTTTTAAAATTGATCCTTTCTTTTAGTGGGGCTTATTTATTCTCCATTACGGTATTGCATTTAATTCCACATGTTTATCAGTCGACGAATACTTCACCCGAGATATTGGGCATCTATGTACTCGCTGGCTTTTTGTTCCAGTTATTCCTGGAACAATTTTCTCAGGGCATTGAACATGGACATATCCATACCGAAAACGAGCATGGCCATCACAGCCATAGTTTTCCAATCGGTATTATGTTTAGCCTATGCCTCCATGCTTTTTTGGAGGGAATGCCGCTAGCAGCAACACATCAAACCGAACTCGCATTGGGTATTTCAATCCATCATATCCCGGCAGCATTTGCTTTAGGCAGTATCCTGATTAGCACACACCTGAAAAAAAATACGATTATCATCACACTTGCCTTATTTGCAGCAATGACACCATTTGGATTTCTATTGAGTAAAGCTATTAGCGCTGGTGAGGTAGGTAATATACAGCAGTATTTTGATAAGATTATGGCTGTGGTTATCGGTATATTTCTACATATATCCACGACCATATTGTTTGAGTCCGGATCTATTGATCATCATAAATTCAACAAAAAGAAAATGATTGCAGTAATTACCGGAGTGGCCATCGCCTTGGCAAGCTTTGCATTCGCTGGTGAACACGATCATGCGCATGGTCATGGTGAAGGAGATCATCAAGAGCTGCATGATCATGAACATCATGACCATGCCCACTAGTTAGCCTCTGAGTTTGTCCAATAAAGCACTGAGTTGTATAGCTTCATCTGCTGTGATTCTATCGGTTAAGATATCCGTCATCAACATCGGTTCCTCTAAATTTTCAAGTATCTTCAAGCCTTTATCTGTGATAACCAGATCAACAGCACGTTTATCACCATCAGATTGACAGCGGGACACAAGCCCTTTGGTAACCATTCGATCCATCATCCGGGAGATATCGGGCGTTGTACTCAACATTCTGGATTTAATCAGATTGTTGGTTGCCGGTTTTGGGTATTGGCCCCGTAGGATACGCAAAACATTAAATTGTTTTAAAGTGATCCCCTCTGCGGCTGCCCTTTGTTCAAGTTCATTATTTAACCAATTGTACGTGTATAGGATGTTCACTGTACAACGATGCCATTCATTACTGAATTTACTTGCTTTGATTTCGTCCTCGATTCTCATTTTGGTTGATAATTAATCCCTTTTTAATCGTAAAGATAGCTGATTTTTGCGCTAAATACATAACTATGACATTAGAATCATTCTAAATGACAGAAAATCTGTATATTTGAAGGATATTAAAAAATAGGTAAATGCGTAATAAAAGTAGCTTAGATAAGCTCAAAAAAGGGGAAAAAGCGGTGATTATTGATTTTGATTCGCACGATATTCCAGCCAAATTTTTCGAACTCGGCTTTGTGCCTGGTACAGAAGTAGAAGTGAAACATATCGCACCTTTAGATGGTCCTATATGTTTAAATATTATTGCTAATAATGCCTTGATTGCCATTCGCAAATCAGAAGCTAAAGTCATCCTTATCGATCAGAAATAATGAATAACCCGATTATTGCACTTTTGGGTAATCCAAATGTGGGTAAAACCTCTCTTTTTAACCGGATTACAAAATTAAATCAGAAAGTAGGAAACTATCCTGGCATCACGGTAGAAAAACGTGAAGGCCAAGTGAAAGCCAACAACAAGACTTATCGTATCATTGACCTTCCAGGAACATATACTTTGTTCCCGAGTTCAATGGATGAAGAAGTTGTCTTCAATACCCTGGTCAACAAAGAAAACAGCTTCAGACCAAATCTTGTCGTCGTTGTTGCCGAACCAACCAACCTGAAAAGGTCCATCATCCTCTACCAGCAAGCACGTGAGCTCGGCCTTCCGGCTATCTTTGTCATCAACATGATCGATGAAGCTAAAGAAAAAGGAATCAGTATAGATATCCCAAAGCTTGAACAGCTACTCAATACAAAAGTATACGAAACGAATGCACGCACTGGTCAGGGCATTGATCAGCTGATCAAAAATTTTGAAGCAGCACCGCCGATGTATATCAGTAAGTTTCAGCTGCCAACAATAGCCAATGAAGCCTTGGATGAAACCAAAAGGCTGTTTCCTCTAGATACAGAATACCATACTTGGCAGTATCTGGCTAAAGGTGAGGTTTCGTTTTTATCCAAAGAAAAGAACCTTGCAATTCAGCAAATTCGTGACAAGTACCAGCTAAAAGCGGAGAAACTACAAAAAGAAGAGGCTATCCTTCGGAGCAAATCCTTAGATCATAGCTTATCCGAAATTTATACCAAGGACGATGCATTCAACAAAAATAAAACCAACGCAATTGACAGGATATTATTGCACCCAATCTTCGGTTACCTTATCTTCTTTGGCATCCTCTTCTTGATTTTCCAGGCCATTTATACCTGGTCAGGGCCAGCCATGGACTTTATTGATGGTCTTTTTGGTGATCTTGCGGCTTATACACAGACCATTCTTCCTGCTGGTCCGCTCACGGATCTATTAAGTAATGGTATTATCAAAGGCATTGGTGGCATCGTTATTTTTATCCCACAGATTGTTATTCTATACATATTCATTTCCATTATGGAAGAAACTGGCTATATGAGCCGTGTGGTTTTCCTCATGGATCGTTGGCTCAGACCTTTTGGATTAAATGGAAAATCGGTCATTCCGCTGATCTCTGGTGTCGCCTGTGCAGTACCGGCGGTCATGTCCGCACGTAATATTGAAAATGCTAAGGAACGACTGGTCACGATACTGGTTACGCCATTCATGACTTGTTCCGCCAGACTCCCCATTTACATCGTATTGATCGGACTGGTTATCCCGGACACCAAATATGCTGGATTTCAATTGCAGGGTATGGTTTTATTTGTCATGTATCTCCTGGGGATATTTGCAGCATTGTTTTCAGCTATCCTGTTGACTAAAATTATTAAATCCAAACACAAGTCCTTCCTCATATTTGAGCTTCCAACATATAAGTCTCCGGACTGGAAAAATGTCGCTTTGAATGTATGGGAGAAAACCTCAAGTTTTGTGTTCGGCGCAGGTAAAATCATCTTGGCGATCTCGGTTATCCTTTGGGCACTGGGTAGCTTTGGTCCAAACGACAAATTCAGTAATGCAGAAGCATATGTGACCCAAAACAACCCTAACCTTTCGGCCGAAGATCTTGACCATGAGATATCTTCTTACCGCTTGGAGCATTCCTTCCTGGGTTATCTTGGCATGGCAATTGAACCTGTCGTAGAACCCCTGGGATACGACTGGAAAATGGGAATCGGTTTGATTTCCTCATTTGCGGCAAGGGAAGTTTTCGTAGGAACAATGGCCACCGTATATAGCCTTGGAGACGAAGTTGATATCGAAGATGAAGCAACCAAGACAACCGTATTAAGCAAAATGCGAAGTGAAATTAACCGGAATACGGGCTTACCGGCCTATAATTTTGCTTCCGGAATATCACTACTGTTATTCTATGCATTTGCCATGCAATGCATGAGTACAATAGCGGCCGTAAAAAGAGAAACAGATTCGTGGAAATGGACCTTAATTCAAGTTGGTTTTATGACAGGCCTGGCTTATTTCAGTGCCTTGATTGCGTATCAACTATTAAAATAAATTGACACGTTGTGCAAGTGCTATCGTCTGGACTTTCACAACCTTTAAAAATTAAAATCATGGATAATTTAACAGTACAATATCTCATCGTTGGAATTTTGGTGTTAGCGGCTGTATGGTATGTCGTTAGAAATGTCCGCAAATCACTGAAAGGTAAATCAGGTTGCTCCAAAGGTTGTGGATGTAGCTGCGGAACAGTGGAAAAACCACAGAAAGCAAATTAATTTATCTTTTACTGTATCATTTACAAACAAAATTTCGTTCTAAGGTGGAGTGGCCAAAAATCACACTAGCTACGAACAAATGAAACGCTATCATTCTCATGGTAGCGTTTTCTATTAAAAATCTGTCTTTCAACAGGATTAATCAAGATTACTTTCTAGTCCAGCAAAAAGCAAAGCCCAAGGTGCATAAAATACCTAAGTGTTTATTAACTTTATGCGCTTAGGTCAGAATGCTGTAGTACCAAATTAAATAATTTGTAGTACTTTGCAGATAAACCGATTTTCATCCCAATCCCGCGTTGGAAAAGAGATGGGTAGAATGTTTAGGACCAAGACTGGTCGACACTTAATAAGTAACCGTATTAACCATACAAATGGAGAAACAGAATAACAAGGATTCGAAACAATTAAAAAGGGGACTTCAAAATAGACATATTCAGCTGATTGCTCTTGGTGGCGCCATCGGAACTGGATTGTTTCTTGGAATAGGAAAAGCCGCTACACTTGCAGGACCAGCGGTGATACTCGGTTATGCTTTTGCTGGGATAATTGCCTTTTTCATTATGCGCCAATTGGGAGAAATGGTCGTAGAAGAACCTGTTTCTGGAAGCTTCAGTTACTTCGCCAATAAATATTGGGGGGCTTTTGCCGGTTATGCTTCCGGCTGGAATTACTGGGTGCTCTATATTTTAGTGAGCATGGCCGAACTAACAGCCATTGGAGTATATGTCCAATTCTGGTGGCCGGAAATCCCACTATGGGGATCCAGCTTATTTTTCTTTTTCGCTATCAATGCCCTGAACCTTGCTTCTGTAAAAATTTATGGCGAGACAGAATTCTGGTTTTCAATCATTAAGGTTGTCGCTATTATTGCCATGATTGTCTTTGGTGTCTATCTCCTGGTTAGTGGTACCGGAGGTGAACAGGCGAGCCTGAGCAACCTCACTTCGCATGGTGGTTTTTTTCCAAAAGGCTGGTTTAACCAGGCTGGAGACGGTAGCTATGAAGGTCTGCTATCTGCCATGGCACTGATTATGTTTTCTTTTGGTGGACTCGAATTGGTGGGTATTACCGCTGCCGAAGCCGAGCATCCGGAAAAAAATATTCCCAAAGCGACCAATCAGGTTATCTACAGGATCTTAATCTTTTATGTAGGCGCACTGATTATCTTGTTTTCGCTTACCCCCTGGACAAATATTAACGCGGATACAAGCCCTTTTGTGCTGGTATTTGACAAACTCAATGGTTTTGAATTTACCCTATTCGGAAAAACGTTCTACTTCACAAAAATTATCGCAAACGCACTCAACCTGATCGTACTCACCGCAGCCTTATCGGTTTACAATAGCAGTGTTTACAGCAATAGTAGAATGCTCTTTGGACTTGCTGAACAAGGTAATGCGCCTAGGTTTTTGTCCAAGCTAAACAAAAACCATGCACCTATAAATGCTATTTTGGTTTCAGCTGTGTTTGCTGCGATCTGTGTCTTTATCAATTATGTTGCACCTAAGAATGCATTGGAGATCCTGATGTCGCTGGTTGTATCTTCGTTGATCATCAACTGGGTAATGATTTCAATCACGCATTTATATTTTAGAAAAAACAAAGTCGATGCCCATGTAAAAACGAAATTCCCTTCGTTTCTCTATCCATTGAGCAATTATATCTGTCTGATCTTTCTAATCGCTGTACTGGGTATTATGTGGGTAACAGGCATGAAATTGCCGGTTGAACTCATCCCAGCTTGGCTATTATTGTTATATATCAGCTATATATTGATCAAAAGAAAAAAGTAGGGATTGTAAATCAATTTTTGGCTCCGTGATTTCGGAAGCCATATTCAGCTCGAAACAAAGGCCAGACTCTCAAATGAATCTGGCCTTTGTTGTATTAAAATAATCCAAGCTGCATTCCCGCATCGGGCAAGCGGAAAAGATCCCTTCTCAGGGACGGAAGCACCCCGTTATTCATATATTTTTTGACTGACAACTTAAACAGGTGCTGCAGACTCTCTGCCATATTACCATCCCCTTTTATCCGCCGTACGAAATCAGTATCATTAATTTTTCCACCATGACAAGCTTCGATCCAATGCAATACCTTTTCAGCACGATCCGGGTAATTCTGATACAACCAATCTTTAAAAATACCTCCGATCTGCCCGTTGAGCCTAACAATGGTATAGGAGGCTGTAATTGCTCCCGCGTCTGCTCCCGAGCGGATCAAATCTGAAATCTCATCGCTATTGATTCCGGGAACAATAGGTGCCATCATCAGCATCACGGGTACACCTATCCCCGTCAATCCCTCAATGAGTTTTAAACGGGCCGAAGCTGTAGCGGTCCTGGGTTCCATCTTTTGCCTGACCTCCTCCCGCAGGGAATTAATGGTCACGGCAACGGATACTAGATTCAGTGCGGCAAGTTCGCGCAGGAGATCAAAATCCCTTCGCATCAATACATTTTTACTGATGATAGAAACTGGATTCCTGTATTTAAGCATCAATTCTAAAAGCGATCGTGTGATCCCTAATTTCCGTTCAATAGGTTGGTAGCAATCAGTATTGCCTGAGAGCATAATCAAATCAGGCTGATAACTAGACTTGCGAAACTCATGCTCCAGGAGTTGAGCGGCATTGTGTTTGACCAGAATCTTGCGCTCGAAGTCTAATCCGGCACTAAAACCCCAGTACTCATGCGAATTGCGGGCATAGCAATAAATACAACCATGTTCACAGCCTTGATACGGATTAATTGACCTTTCAAAGCGCAGGTCTGGACTATTGGATTTGGAGATAATGGACTTTGGGTGCGTCGGAATAAACTGTGTTTTTTCGGCCCCAAGAAATTCTTCGTCCAAACCTTCGATATGTTCTTGTACGTATTGATTGGAAAAAAATTTGTTGTTGGGATTGATCTGCGCCCCTCTCCCTTTAAAGTATGATTCTGATGGATCCATAAATCAAAATTACTAAAATAATTAGTAATTCCAATAAAAATATGCCATTCTATCTTCCCATTTGAATGAAGTACACAAAAGAGATTAAGCAACAAAAAAAATCAAAAATTAACACACAAACTGATAACAGGTTTTAATAAAAATATTGATCCAGAAGTCTCCAAAAAAAATTTTCTTCACTTCCGTATTGCTTCACGGCATGATTCCAGACCACCTTATTAAATTGAATCTCGTTACCGAAACTATCCTTGTAAATCCACTTGTCAAATATATCCTTTTCAAGAGAAGCGCTGTTATTATCACGCGTGTATTCCAGTCCGCCGCGCATATTTTTTTTAAGCTGCGATTTGCTACCGTCGAACTCCTCTTTTACATCCATATTGCCGAAGATATCCTTCCCTTCTTCTAATTTATAGCCTTTGTTGTCCTCAACAATTACCTTATCAAAAATGTCTACCTTGAAAGTGGCCTTATAATTTGAACGTCGCCGGTTTTCGCGTATTAACCTTTTCATCATCCTGATTTGAGACTCCTTATTTCCCTGCAAACCAGGCTCTATCTTATCAAGATATTTCTTCTCAAATTCCACTTTATTCTTATGGCTGTCCGAAAAAATAAGTTTATCAAAGATACTCTGCTCTAAGCTAGCTTTATACTGTCCATCAGTAGATTTAAATTGAAGATTGCCAAAAATATCGGTATTTATATCTCCGCGCTGTGCGAATAAATAAGTTGATAATAATATTAACGTTAGCGCAACTAGAATCTTCTTCATATAAACAGAGTTTTTTCTTAGATAGACGATTAGAAGCGCGTTTGGTTTATTCTATTTTTCACGAAAATCAATAACGAGATATGCAAAAAACATATACACAATAAAAAATCCCTATACTGCATCTACAGTATAGGGATTAAAATTCTTATGCTGAATTTCAGATCAGCTTTTATTATTTCATCAAGAAACCACCGCCTAAGAGATCATTTCCTTCGTAGAATACAGCCGATTGTCCTGGCGCAATACCTTTCACATTGTGTACGAAATCTATACGCACCTTGTCACCCTCTTGCGAGATAGTAGACAAAGCACCTGAATCTTTATAACGTACTTTTGAAATTGCTTCCATTGGCTGGTCGAGACTTGCATATTTGACAAAGTTCACATTGCGTACATAGGCATGTGATTTTTCAAGCTCATGCTCCTCTCCCAATACCACCGTATTGCTTTCAGGGAGAATTTCGATCACAAACATCGGTTTACCCAAAGCAATACCTAAACCTTTACGTTGGCCGATGGTGAAATACGGGTACCCGATATGTTTACCGACAACTGTTCCGTCTGAAAGGATAAAATTACCGGGACCGATTTGTTGATCTAATGTAGGTACCTTATGTCTTAAAAATGCACGGTAGTCGTTATCTGGCACAAAACAGATTTCGTAGCTTTCCGATTTATTGGCAAGCTCCTTCTGTCCCATGTCAAGCGCCATTTGACGGATTTCCTTTTTCGTGAATGATCCTAACGGAAATTGTGTCCGAGCTAGATTTTCCTGCGATACGCCCCAAAGGACATAGGATTGATCCTTATTTTCATCTTTACCCTTTGATATGACATAACGGCCATTGTCGTGCATACGAATATTGGCGTAATGTCCCGTAGCGATAAATTCACAATCCAATTTATCAGCACGCTTCATCAAAGCTTCCCATTTGATGTGGGTATTACAAAGAACACATGGATTGGGTGTACGCCCAGCAATGTATTCCTCTACAAAATTATCAATTACAAAGTCTCCAAACTCATCGCGTATATCCAATATATAATGAGGGAAACCATAGTTTACGGCCAATGTACGAGCGTCATTGATACTGTCGAGACTACAACAGCCAGTCTCCTTAGACGAACCACCTGCGGATGCATAATCCCAAGTCTTCATCGTGATACCTATGACCTCATATCCTTTTTCGTGGAGCATGACAGAAGCAACGGAGCTATCGACCCCTCCACTCATTGCAACTAAAACTCTTCCTCTTTTACTCATCGCTATTTATTGAAATGCAAA
>JAQZAZ010000024.1 GCA_029239355.1 Sphingobacterium sp. | reverse complement strand
TATTGGGATTCAATTATTATGCATCCGAATACAGGAGTTTCACACCGCTGTATCGTTTCTCGATCTATACCTACAATCAGGACCATACCACGACTTCACAAAACATGAGTAAGGGCCATACCTTGACCTGGACGAATACGGCTTCCTATGATTTTGATATCAATACGGATCATCGTTTCTCGGCGATGGTGGGGATGGAATCATTGCGATATCAAGGCACTTATCTATCAGGTTCTAACTGGAACCTGCTTTCTCAGTTCAATGATTTTGCACATGCTTATTTGGACAATACCACGGGGCAGGCGCACTTGGACGAGAAAGGAAACGTAGTGGAGACGCGGACAGTCTCCGGAAGACCGGAAAACGTCACACGGAGGGTCTCTTATTTCGGAAGATTGGGTTACAACTATAAAGAAAAATATCTGCTGAATGCAACCTTGCGGGCAGATGCTTCTTCTAAATTCTCACGCAACAATCGCTGGGGATATTTTCCATCGGTCTCAGCAGGTTGGGTGTTATCGTCGGAAGAGTTCTTTAAAGAGAACCTAACGGGAATCAACTTCTTTAAACTCCGGGCATCATGGGGCCAGGTGGGCAACCAGGATATCGCCGATTTTCAGTATGCTGCACCGATCAGCACCTCAACAGGTATCACCTCGTCCAATCCAGGTGCACATTATGTATTTGGAACCAGCAATAACAATATTGCAGGGGCATATCCAAGCCGCCTGTCAAATCCAAATTTAACGTGGGAGACTTCAGAACAGACAAACATTGGATTTGATGCCAAGTTTGCAAACAACCGCCTGGATGTTGTCGCTGACTTTTATGTCAAAAAAACAAAGGACTGGCTGGTAACCGCGCCAGTGTTGGCAACCACCGGAACGCTCCCTCCGTTTATAAATGGCGGCGATGTGAAAAATACAGGGGTTGAGCTAGCATTCAATTGGGCCGATAAGGTAAATGATTTCAAGTACCGCTTGGGCGTAAATGGGGCATACAACAAAAATAAGGTCGGTAAGATCCCTACGGAAGATGGTATTATCCACGGCCAGACAGCGATGTTATACGATAATTCGGAGGAATTTTACCGCGCTGCCAACGGATTGCCAATTGGCTACTTCTGGGGCTATAAGACCGATGGATTGTTCCAGAACCAAGCAGAAATCGATGCATGGAAAACTGCAGGCAAAGGTGTGCTGCAAGCAGATGTAAAGCCGGGGGACGTAAAGTACGTGGACCAAAATGGCGATGGAATCATCAATGCTTCTGACAAGACAAACCTGGGCGTGGGCATGCCTGATTTTACTTATGGGTTTAACATCGGCTTCGACTATAAAGGATTTGATTTCTCGGTCAATGCCTATGGATCGTTAGGAAACAAAATTGTGCAGTCTTATCGTAATCATACCAATAAGCAGGCAAACTACACAACACGCATATTGGACAGATGGACTGGTGAGGGCACGTCAAATACGATTCCGCGCGTTACCGAGACAAACGTCAATTGGCAGTTTTCAGATCTATATATTCAGGATGGCGATTTTCTTCGGATTAGCAATGTCACACTGGGCTATGACCTTTCTAAGCTGATCAAGTGGAAATACGCGAATCAGATCCGTTTTTACGTGCAGGGGCAAAACCTATTCACCTTTACCAAATATGATGGTATGGATCCCGAGATCGGTTACGGAACAGACGGTTGGGTATCGGGCATTGACCTGGGCTATTACCCTCGACCACGGACGGTGTTATTTGGTTTAAATGTTAAATTCTAAAATCAGGAAATCATGAAAAAAACGAGTTATATCTATCATTCAATGCTCCTTGGATCCTTGGTATTGGGATCATGTTCATCCAGTTTTCTGGATGTCGAACCGATGACAAGCGTCTTGGAAAACAATTTTTATAAAACAGTGGCTGATGCTGATATGGCTTTAGTCGGTTGTTACGACGGTTATCAGCGGACTACGTCCAACGGTAACCAGTCCATCTATATCACGTCAGAGGTTGCTGCAGATAATTGTTTTGGCGGTGGCGGTACCACAGATGGCCGTGGATTCCAGGCAATTGACCGCTTTGATATTGCCCAGTCACAATCGGACAATAATATCTTTGATGGAACCTGGTCAGACTACTATGCGGGTATTTTTAGGTGTAATACGCTATTGGGGAAATTAGATGGTACTGATTTTTCTAGCAATGCAGCGGCTCGCGCCCGAATAGAGGGTGAAACGAGATTCCTACGGGCGCTAATGTATTTTGATCTGGTACGCCTTTTTGAAAATATCCCCTTATTGACCAGCCCTACGAGCGAGAATATTCCTCAATCAGACCCAAAAGAGATCTATAAGCTGATTGTTTCGGATCTCAAATTTGCAGCGGGCAGCATTCCAGCAAATGCTTATCCGAAATCGAATGCAGCGGCCAATGACGGACGGGCGACTCCTTTTGCAGCAAAAGCTTTGTTGGCCCGGGTCTATTTATTTTACGCTGGTTATTATGGAGCTGAGGATATCGGGGTATCTAAGGCTGAAGCACTAGCCGGATTAGAAGAGATCATTAACAGTGGACAATTTGCGCTGGTAGCTGATTTCAAGAATCTATGGCCTGCAGCAAGTTATATTCCAAATGCAAGCAACAATACTTTGGATATATCCAAATATGCGGGAAAGGGAAATTCGGAAGTGGTATTTGCGCAGAAATTCAATAATACATCCAATTACAGTGGCTATGTTGACGGGAATCGCTGGGTGGTATTTTTGGGCCTACGCGGCAAGAACTGGTCTCCGTATGGCCAGGGATGGGGGGTATGTACAGTAAGCAAGAATTTCTTCAACGAGTTTGCGAATAATGACACCCGCAAGTCTGCTTCGATCATTGATATCGATGGTGAAAAGATAACAGGCTTTGACCTGAAAGATCAACGCGAGTATACGGGGTATACAGTGAAAAAATATGCGCCAACGGCATTACCGGATGGAACTACAAACACAGGCGGCGACAAAGACATGCAACTATCTCAAGATCAAGACTATTTTGTCATTCGCTATGCTGATGTTTTGTTAATGGCTGCTGAATTGGGCTCGCCTAATGCGCAGAAATACTTTGATGAGGTGCGCAAGCGGGCTTACAAAACCAATTTCGTCTCAGTACCTGTTTCAAAAAATGCCATTCTAAAGGAGCGAAAATTTGAATTTGCATTTGAGGGAATCCGCTATTGGGATGTACTACGCCAAGGTTTAAATAATGCTGCTGCAACATTGGAAACATCCGAAGATGTATTGAGTGGTTCGGTAGCAGAAAAGGTCGTTATCACGAAAGATAGATTTTTGACCACACGCGGGTTGATGCAGATACCGAACAAACAGATCACTCTATCCAATGGCGTGCTGAAACAAAATGCGGGTTGGAATTAGCGAAGGCGTGCTTAAATGCAATGTTGGTTAACCATAAAATTTATACAAATGAAAAAGATCATAACATATGTCGTCGGCCTCTTTTCGCTGATGGCACTATTTGGCGCTTGCTCTCCTGAGAAATATGAGCTGGGGGAGATTGATGTCACCCCGGCACAACTGGAGAAAGGAAAATCGTATACTATCGAGCATGATGCCAATAATCCGAATATTGTCTATCTAACAAGTCTAATGGATTCCAAATATACGCCTTTGTGGGACCACCCACAGGGACGGAGCCAGGATCGAAAGGTAACTTTAAAGATGCCATTTCCTGGCGAATATTCGGTGAGATTTGGTGTTGAAACCCGTGGTGGCATTGTTTACGGTGAGCCGGTGACATTTAAAATCGACCAGATGTATGCCGATTTTATCAGCGACGAGACCTGGACATTGCTGACTGGCGGCGCAGGTGAAGAGAAAACCTGGTACCTGGACCTCGATGCCGACGGGGTATCACGTTATTTTAAGGGGCCGTTGTATTTTTATGGCACCGGCGATTGGTGGGGCACCATCAATAAAACAGGCGAGCCATTAAACAGCGATAGCTGGAGCTGGGAACCAGACTGGAAAGGCAACAGCTGGCTCATGCCCGCGGGAGATTATGGAAGCATGACCTTTGACCTGAAAGGGGGCGCGAATGTCAATGTCAACCATGCGATGCTGGGTAAAACGCAAAAAGGTGTTTTTAACATAGATACTGAAAAGAAAACCATGCGCCTCACAGGTGCCTCGCCCTTACATGGTAAGCCACAAGATGGTATAGTGGTCGACTGGGGCGATGTCCGCATTATGTCACTGACGGAGCACACCATGCAGTTAGCGGTATTGAGGGACCCTGTGCTTTCCAAAGACAGTGCTGCTATGTTGACCTTTAATTTTATTAGCAAGGCGTACAAGGAGAGCTTGGAGGAAAATGCATTGGATTCCAATGAGGCTAAATAACGCGTTTCCAATGAATTTAAAATTCTATAACAAAATACTGGGCATCCTGTCTATTTTACTCCTAATGACAGCGCCTTTAGTGGGACAACCCCGGCAAGTGATTAATTTTAATGCTGGATGGTGGTTTAAATTGGATAGCAGCCAGCACCACGCTAACGGCAGAAACGGCGAGGGCTGGCGCTTCCTTGACCTGCCACATGACTGGAGCATAGAAATGCCTTTCAAGGAGCATAGCCCCGCCGGTAGCGGGGCTGCTTACTTGGACGGGGGTGTCGGCTGGTACGAAAAATCTTTTGTGCTCGCTGAGACTGATCGAACTCAACGTATATTTATCGCGTTTGAAGGGGTCTATGAAAATAGCGAAATATGGATCAATGGCCACTTCCTGGGGAAAAGACCAAATGGTTATATCGGATTTGAATATGAACTTTCGCCCTACCTGTTTTGGGATGGACGGCAAAATAGGCTCTCAGTTAAAGTCAATAACAATAAACAACCTAACTCGCGTTTCTATTCGGGTTCGGGAATATATCGGGATGTGCAACTCCTAATCCGTAACCCGATCAGTATAGCGACCAACAGTACGTATATAAAAACGATTAAGCTGAATGATAAAAATGCGATCGTCAATCTGTCTCTGGATATAGAACATCAAGGGAAAGAGAGCAAAACAATAAGCGTACGAACGCAATTATTATCGCCCAAAGGCCAGGTTGTCGCAAGTCAACAGACCGTTCTGAAAGCGCTTAAAAAGGGTGGGCATCCGATCAACCAAAAAATCACGATTGACAATCCAGTTTTATGGGATATTGACAATCCGGCTCAATATAAGGCAAGGGTGCAAATCGTCGCAGACGGCCAGATAGTGGACGAATTGGATACCAAATTTGGTCTGCGCAATTTTAGCTTCGATCAACAACAGGGATTTATACTGAATGGTAAACGGCTCAAAATCCGCGGTGTATGCCTTCATAGTGATCTTGGCGCTTTAGGCATGGCCTTTAACCGATCTGCAGCGTTACGGCAACTGCGCACAATGAAAGCTATGGGTGTCAATGGAATACGTACTTCCCATAACCCGGCAGCTCCTGCATTCTTGGACCTCTGTGACAGCCTGGGTTTTATTGTAATGAGTGAAACCTTTGACGTCTGGAAAGGAAAGAAGAATCCTTTTGATTATCACTTATATTGGGATCAATGGTATAAGCGGGATTTTGCCGATCATGTCAAACGGGATCGGAATCATCCAGCATTGTTTATTTGGTGTCTGGGCAATGAAGCACAGGAGCAATGGCATTCAAAATCGGATGGAACATCAATACCGCGGGCATTGGCCGCTATGGTGGATAGCTTGGATGGTACACGGCCGACCACCATTGCTAACAATGAGCTATCCAAAAACAACCCTGTGCTCATGAGCGCGGCAGTGGATTTGGTAGGCTACAATTACAACCACAAGAAATGGGCAAGCTTTCCACAGGATCATCCGGGGAAGAAATTTATCGTGACCGAAAGTACCTCGGCACTGGAAAGCCGCGGACAATATGATTTAGTTCCTTACGATTCGATCCGCATGTGGCCCGAAAGATGGGATATCCCATTCAGCGGTGGCAATAGCGATAAAAGCATTTCGGCTTACGATAATGTATACACCCCGTGGGGTTCGGACCATCACACCAGTTTGCGGCTCATGGAGCAATATGATCATATCGCCGGTATGTATGTATGGACTGGTTTTGATTACTTGGGCGAACCCACGCCTTACACCTGGCCTGCACGAAGCTCGTATTTTGGGATTGTGGACTTAGCTGGGTTCCCGAAGGACGTGTATTATTTGTATCAGAGCGTCTGGACCGAAAAACCGGTCTTACACCTGCTACCGCACTGGAATTGGAAGCAAGGTGATAAGGTCGACGTGGTGGTCTATTTTAATCAGGCTGACCGCGTAGAACTATATCGCAATGGCAAAAAGATCGGCGAAAAAAACAAGGATCCACAGCGCTATGACCTCGTTTTCAAAGCTGTTGATTTTGAAACCGGGACGCTTGAAGTAATCTCGTATCGGGGTGGAGAGAGGGTGATGAGCAAAACGGTCCGTACGGCAGCAAAACCTTATCGTGTGAAACTTGTCACTGAATATCCTACCATAAATACGGCAAACAAGGAGCTGGCTTTTGTACATGCCTATATCGTAGATGATTCGGATACGCTCGTTCCAGATGCTGCGCACGAAATCGAGTTTACCGTTGAAGGAGAAGGGGCTGCAATAGTCGCCACGGACAATGGAAATACAACTGACCTGCACAGTTTTCACTCCAGGTCAAGAAAAGCTTTTCATGGCAAAGCACTGGCAATTGTCGAAAGTAAAAATAAAGGTAAATTAGTCGTAACAGCAAAAAGTCAAGGACTTATAGCTGATAAAATTCAAATTGAGGCGAATTAGGCAATGAAATGTTCGAATGCAGTCCAGATCGGTTTTAATCTTCTGCTTATTACGGTCAGGACACATTCGAGCACGTTGCTTTGATTAATATGGTAAGGCACTGACTGCCCCCCTAAGTCCGGCCGTTTTACATCACTTTTGATGCAATGGTTTGCTATCTTTTGTGTTCAATATGGCTTCTATTTTGGCTTTTCTGTGTTGTCCCCGCCTTCGGTTTGTTCAAAATATTCCCGTGCTTTTTTGAGTCCGGTAGCAATGGCAATACCCTCCTCAATACCTTCATCGAGCATAGCATTCGCTATTTCGGTCGCTTTATCGCGAATTTTAATTGGTTGATTTTTATAAGATGCTGGGTAATTTCCGTTATACCAGGGCATATTTCCTCCTTTTTGTGGAGAACAGTTGCAACAAGCGATTGGTTTGAACAAACAAAATCGGACGAATTGTAAAGCAAGGTTGCAAATTGTAAATCAATAGACCCTAAAACCAAAAATGAGGCTATTTTTGAAAACAGTTTGAATCAGGTGGTAACATGATTGCAGCTTTGCCTAGCTTGGTACAATATGCATCTGCGAGATTGGGGTTATAGTGGCTATTGGGCATGGGAGCTCGCGGCAATAGTGAAAAAAATGGGACTGTATGAAGCCAGTTTTGGAAATAACCCATATTATCCGAAAGATATGCTATAAGGAGATCTATCCAAGTATGAGAATAAAAGCTAAGTATGTATTGTGTCGTACCAAATGATCTTAAATAGTTAAATTTTTACAAATTTATGTTACCTTGTCAATGGATCGTGTGAACCAAGATAAATCTAAACAACAATGATAATTATCAACAATTTTGAAGAGTATAAATCCTACGAAGGGAAAGTTATAGGAGTTTCCAGTTGGCATCAGATTGATCAGCAGCAGATAACCAAATTTGCAGAATCAACACTCGACTTCCAGTGGATCCATGTTGACCAGCAAAAGGCAAAGCAGGAGGGTCCCTTTGGAACAACCATTGCCCACGGCTATTTGACCCTTTCGCTTATCCCTTATTTATGGAAGCAGATTGCTGATGTACGTAACGTAAAAATGGAAATAAACTACGGGATAGAAAATTTTAAATTTGGCCAGGCAGTTCCCGTAGATAGCGAAGTGCAACTTCAGGCGACAGCAAAGTCCATACCAAATCTGAGGGGGACAGTGAAGGCTGTTATTCAGGCAAAACTGGCCATTAAAGGACAAGACAAGCCTGCTTATGTGGGTGATGTTATTTTCCTATATCATTTCCTATAGCTTATGAAAGGCAATTATACCTTAAAATAAATAAAAACCTAACTGAGTTTTCAGGTAGGTTTGCCCTATATTATTTTCTGGGAAGAAAATAGAGCCAAATGACACAGGCAATAAAGAGTACAAATGAAGCAACAAAGGTACTATAGGCCACTTCGGGGTGACCTTCGAGGGCATTGTTAAGTGCCGTATATAATAACCAGATCTGTATCAACAAATTGATCAGCAAAACTGCAATCAGCGTTGACAGGATCATATTTTTTTTCTGAGGGTGGGACTGCTCTTGTCCTCTTCTAAAATTGCTCATACCGATTTGTGGCTAATTTTTTGAACGAAGATATCTTTTCCTTCGATGGTGACTGCTAATTTGTTCAAAGGTCGGGGCGGCGGTCCCTGTAGCACTTCGCCGGTTTTTACGTCAAACCAGCCATTGTGGCAAGGGCATTCGATCTTCATGGTTCCGGGACGATAATAGACGGCGCAGGAAAGATGGGTGCATTTTTGTTCATATGAATAATATTCATCTTCTTCGGTGCGAACCAGTATATAGGGAATGGAACTATTCTCCAGTACAAAGGACTTTGTACCGCCAACGGGTATATCACTTGTCGTACAGATTCTTTGCTTTTTAGAATCAGTCTCTTTTTTTGAAAAATATGCTTTTGCAGCGATCGCAGCATTGCCAAATACCATTCCTCCGGACACGAAGGTCAATATCCGCGCAAAATCTCTCCGGCTCACTTCATTGGACTCTGGCCGATTGATCGGGAAATCTTCTTTCCAGTGTTTTTTGTCATTGCTCATAGAAATACGGTTTTAAATAGCACATATCCTTCACACTATAAGACGCGCAATTCAGTGCTGCCCTTTGGCATCATTAAGTTGACCTTTGTCTTGACGGTTTCCTCGCCAAAAAGGAATGTGTTGATCGGCGTGGAATTTGGGCGCTTAGCCTGTATCTCCTCCCGGGTTCCGTAAAATAAAGCGCCGCTGGGACACACCGTGGCACACATCGGTTTTTTACCTACACTAGTACGGTCGTAACACATATTGCATTTCATCATGAGGTCATATTCCTCTATTTTCTTAGGGACGCCAAATGGGCAAGCCATGACACAATTGGAGCAGCCTATACATCGCGATGTGTTGGCGGTATGGACTACTCCAAATTCATCCTTGGTGATGGCATCTGCCGGACATACGTTGGCACAAACGGGATCTTCACAGTGCATACAGACCTGTACGGTTGTCTGAATAGTTGTACTTCGATCCACATAGTTTACATGGATCATGGATTCCTGACCATTGGTCTCGCATTCGGCACAGGCCGCTTCGCAAGCTTTACATCCGATGCAACGCTGCATGTCAACAAAAAATTCTTCTTGCAATTTATAATACTCTGCCATAGTATTTCCTTTTTATGCTGTTATATACTTTGATAATCCAATGCATCATTGCCAATGTAAGAGTGGTTACCCGTCGGAATAAGCTTACAGGCACTTACCTTAAATTCTGGGATTTTTGAAATAGGGTCTAGAAATGCGCTCGTCAATTGATTGGCGGATTTTTTTCCGGGCCAGTGATAGGGTAAAAACACGGTATCTTCGCGAATTGTTTCTACAATATTGGCCGGAAAAATGGCATCACCCCGTTTGGTAACGACCCGAACATCTTCGTGCTGGCCTATTCCAAGTGTCTTGGCCAATACAGGGTGGATCTCTAAAAAGGGCTGCGCAAATTGCTTGACCAGCTTCCCGATACGACGAGTCTGTGTACCACTAAGGTATTGTGAAACAACCCGTCCAGTTGTTAGTATCACGGGATATTCAGCGTCGGTAGGATCCATGCTGGGATGATATTTAACGGGATTGAAATGTGCTTTGCCATCCGCAGTCTTAAATTTACGGTCTTCCCAAAGTCGGGGCGTACCGGGATGATCAAGTTCGGGGCAGGGCCAGAATATGCCCATATTCTTTTCAATTTTTTCGTAAGTGATCCCATAGTAATCTGCAGTACCGCCTTTGGAAGCAATGCGCAATTCATTGAATATCGCCTCACTATCAGGATAGGAAAATTTATCGCCGACACCGAGACGCCGAGCGATTTCCATAATAATTTCGGAGTCGGCGCGTGCACCGGCAGGTGGATCTACGACCTTACGGATCCGGACAACCCTTCCCTCGGCGGTGGTGACCGTACCTTCCTCTTCTTCGTGCAGAGAGCCTGGTAGAATAACATCACAGTGACGCATTGTCTCACTCATAAAGAAATCAATGCCCACATAGAATTCCAACTTTTCAAGTGCGGCTCTGACATAATTATTATTGGGTAGAGAGACAAGTGGATTGAAACAAATGGATATCAGCCCCTTAATTTCATCCCGATGAATAGCATCGATAATTTCATAAGCTGTAAGTCCCTTTCCGGGCAGATCTTTTTCGTCTATGCCCCATACATCAGAGATATACTTGCGGTGCTCCGGATTTTCTATATCGCGATTACCAGGTAACTGGTCACATTTATGACCGTGTTCTCGGCCTCCCTGTCCGTTACCTTGTCCGGTGATGGTGCCATAACCACAATAGGGCCGCCCAATTCTGCCCGAAGCGAGGACAATATTGATACAACTCAATACGTTTTCTACACCTTTGGTATGATGCTCGATACCGCGAGCATGCAGCAGGAAGGAGGTAGAGGCTTTGCCCCAGAGTTTGGCAGCATCCTCGATCTTCTCTTTCTTTGCGCCGGTGACCTCCTCGGCCCAAGCTAAAGTATAATCTTTGACCGTGGCTATGGTTTCGTCAAACCCAGAAGTATAATTGTCGATAAATTCATGGTCGAGGAGATCGTGCTGCACCATGTAATTAAGTATGGCGCCAAAAAGTGCTGAATCGGTACCTGGTCTAATATCAAGGTGAATATCTGCTGTCCGTGCCAGGGGAATTTCCCGTGGATCAACCACAATAATTTTGGCTCCATTGTCACGTGCCTGCCACAGCCAATAGGTCAGCGTGGGGAAGGTCTCTGAGACATTTGCTCCTGTGACGATAATGACCTCAGCATGTGCCAGGTCGCTATAGTTATTGGAAGTACGGTCAAGACCGAAGGCTTTTTTGTTGCCCGCACCTGCAGACACCATGCATAAACGGCCATTGTAATCGAGATTCTTTGTTTTTAAAGCTACCCGTGCAAATTTGCCCATCATATAGGATTTTTCATTGCTGAGGGATACACCCGAAAGCACAGCAAAAGCATCGTGACCATACGTCTCCTGGATACGGCGAATTTCAGCTACCGTCTTTTCCATGGCAGCATCCCAAGAGGTGGGTACATAACCCTTTCCCGGTATATTAATCAATGGGCTCGTTAACCGATCGGGATGATTATCCTGTAGATAGCGCTGTACTCCTTTGGGACAGAGCCGGCCTTCATTGAAGGGGAATTCCATCCATGGCTCAAAACCGACGACTTTATTATTCTTGGCCAATAATTTTATCCCGCATTGCATACCGCAAAAGCAACAGTGCGTCTCCACGATTTTATCGGGTTCATCCCGGCCAGAGGTGCCCTCTGGGTCCGGAAAATGAAGATGTGGACCAAACTCATTGATAATCTGTTCTGCTGGAAGGGGAAGTTTTGCCATACTAACGCTGTCTTTTATATATTAAATGATCCGCATATTATCCAAAAAAATCTCCCGATTGCTTGCGCGCCTTAAAATGTGCAATGGCAAGGAGGTCACGTTTACCTTCAGGACTGTAGTCCAAAATGGATTCGCCGTCTTTATTCTCAAGGTTGAAACCCATTTCTTTGGTGATTTTCTTTAGATCTGCGACATGTAACTTTGTGGTATATTCTTTATGGGTAAACTTGCACTGCTGCATACCTTGTTTACGACCAACTTCCTTATAAATATGTGCACCAATCTGGGCAGGACGTTGGATAATATGAAAGAATTTTCCGAAAGGCATCCAGACTAAAAATACGATTACAAAAAAGGCGTGGGTTACCGCCATAAATTCATACGCTTTTCCATGCATAAATTCGTAATCAAGGGTCAAGCCCAGACCGGTTAATGAAACCAAGATCAACAGTAGCAAAGGCAGAATATCACCTTCGAAAGTCTGTGTGGCAATAAGTCCGGGTTCTTTTAACCGTCTTTGGAGAAAATACGTAGCGCCGATAATGACCAAAATTGAACACCAGTTAAGTGCCCCAAAAGTCAAAAATCCAATAATGGACTTTACCGGAAAGCTCATAACGTCGAAACCAAAAAAATGCGCAGTATAAATTTTGGGGGCGGCCGGGTCCATTCCCGAATCAGGGACTAATGTAAAGTGTATCCAGCCGAAAGTAAGTGGTATGGTAATACAAAAAGCCAAAAAACAGCCTATGGCCATGAAAAGATGTGCTAAACCACGGTATTTACTCCTTCGGATAATAAATCGCTGAAAAATGATATTTAAAAGAAAATCTTTCAGTGTATATCCGACGAAATTAAGTCCGTCTTTTGAAAACAGTGTTTTTAAACTGCTGACAAAGTAAACTCGGGTAGGGGGACGCTGAATCCAAACGGTATAACGATAGACAATACCAAAAACAGCGAATAAAGTACCGAAGAGATAGGCAATCAATGCTGCATCAAAATTCTGTAGCCGACGCGACCCAATCAAGATCATCAATAGGGTCAACAATGTTGCTGTACTGGCAATCAGAAACGCTTTTAAGTCGACAGGCTTTAACATATAAATGGTATAGTTTCCAATTTTTATAACATTATTGTCCGTAAATTGTTTGCAAGGATCCTATCCTAAATTTTTATATTCCAAAACGCTTTGAATAACTGTCTGATAAACCCTATTATTACTGCTATCCAGGCAAATAGAGCGATATAGATAAAACCATTGGGAATAAGTTTTAGGAATGCAATATCTAAGGCTTCACTAAGGCGGTACGTACTGACTACATACATTCCAAGCGGGAAGACCATGGCCCAATAAGTCGGGTCATATCCAGCAGCCGCAGTAGGCACCTTGATCTTTTTTACAATATGACGCCAGGCTCCCAATAGCACCAACAATGGTATCCACCAGGTGCCAGCAGCCCAAAATAAAAGCACAAATCCTTTCAAAAATGGACGAATCTCAATAAGAAAGCCGAACTGTTTTTCGTGAAGGATCAGCATCGATCCCGCAAGCGTGGATATCGCCGTGGCGCCCATATTGATCCAATAGGGCGCACCCAATTCCATCGCATTTAATGGAAAGAAAGATATCCTATAAATAATCAATGACATTAGATACAGGTAAAAAATACAACCTACCAAGAATAGGCAGGCAGCGATAAACAGATAAATTTCGGCGACTGGACCTAATCCATCTGACACAAAAGAGATCAACACTGATATCGCTTGAGTAGAGACAATAATAACAAGCCAAGTTCCGTTAATACCTTCTTTTAATGGCTTTTTGTCATCAGTCACCGTTAGGTTATAAAAGAAACCATAGATAATAAAAGCCCAAATGATAGCAGCCACAGTCAATAATCCGGTAGCAAGTTTGTACATACCTTCGAAAAGAATAACTTGATTGCCCATGATACATAAGGCCGCAACAAGCGTAAAAAATCCAGGGCCTCGTTGATAACTTTTAAAATCTGCAACTACATCGGGCCAAAACCGGATCATTCGGTAGATCAAGGCTGCCAATAGCGCAACCAAAAATAGCATATTGAGATAAAAGAGAACCTTGCCCAGTGTTGCGAAATTCTCGAGAAGACAAGCAATGGATATGATCCCTGTAGCCATTACCATGGCAAAATAACCCGGAAGCAAAATTTTGATTCGTTTTTCGAGTGGATTCATTGGTTAATTTTTGGTAATAACAAATAGATCCATTTCTTGTTTTACTTCATTGTTATTCTTAACTGGTTAAACATGGCATTGTGCCATTCCCATTGGCATTCACAGACACAAATGGGATTAAAAACGGGATTAAGCGAATACCGTTCCGGTGAAGCAGTTACGGTACAAAAAATATGAATTAACGTTTCAGCTGTGCAGGGGCCTTTCGGTAGGGGTTTGTGAGTTTGAAGTGGAGTGAGCTGATTGTTTTATAAACACCTTGCTATCAGAAGGCGAGCATCATAAGGCAGTTTATAACGGCAACGATTGCGTAAAAAATCTGATTAGATTGAGTTTATAATTTTTAAATTCAATTTCTGCAAGCGGTTGCACTACCGTGAAGGGAAAAAAATTATAAACTGTAATACCTTATGATACCAAAGATTGAATGGGAAAGTAGTATCCTAAAAACTACTGCTCTGAGCGTGATGCTTGTTTTGTCTGCTTCTCATGTTCGCGGACAGGAACAAAGTGTAAATGGGATAGTCAAAGATCCACAGGGAAAACCACTATCCGGAGCAACAATTCGGGCCGTGGGAAATAGCGCAATATCCACATCCTCTGATGCAAACGGAAACTTTTCACTCAAACTGCCTAAAGATGTCAAACAGTTGTCGGTAACTTACCTAGGTGCTGATTCGCAAAACGTAACTATCGTAGCTGGAAAACCGCTCACCATCGTGCTGACGTCAAATGACTCGAAGCTCGATGAGGTCGTTGTCGTAGGCTATGGCACTGTTAGAAAACGTGACCTTACTGGGTCGGTGGTTTCGGTCAAGGGCGATGAAATTGCCAAGGTTCCCTCAGCAAATATGCTCGAGTCGGTACAGGGCAAAGTATCAGGAATGGATGTGACCAGGAGTAGCGGCGCGGCGTCGTCGGGCGTGAATGTTACAATCCGTGGTAATCGATCCATAACCGCCCAAAACGGCCCCCTGTATATCGTCGATGGGATTCAGTACAGCAACATTCAGGATATTAATCCGAATGACGTAGAATCCATGGAGGTCTTGAAAGATGCTTCGTCGACCGCAATCTATGGCTCAAGAGGTGCTAATGGCGTCATTATCATAACCACTAAAAAAGGGAAAACTGGAGCAGCACAAATTTCCTTCAACGCCTATGCCGGTGTCTCCAAAGTAGCGCGCTACCCGGAGGTCATGAATTTGGACCAATGGATTAAATTGCGGCGCGAAGCGTATCGTACCACGGGTAAATGGAGCAGCGAAGCAGATGATGCCGCCATCTTCAACACGGCCGAACTCGACGCCATCAAAAACAATGAGTATACCAATTATTTTGACCTTTTGGTCAAGGAGGGTTTTCAGCAAAATTATCAAGTCGGCATCAATGCTGGTACTGAAAAAACGAAGGTTTATTTCTCTGGCGATTTTTTGAATGAAAGGGGAATTTTCGAACAGGATAAATCAGACCGTTTTGGCGGCCGGCTCAATATTGATCAGGAACTGGGAACATATTTTCGGGCGGGAATGCAATCGCAGGTCACGCATTACAAAATCCAGGCAGCACGCGACCCTTTAAATCAGGCCAATAAAATTAGCCCACTGGGACGGATCTACAACGAAGATGGCAGTTTAATACGCTATCCATTGAATGGCTCAGCCATCAACCCACTGGCCGATCTCGAACCGAATGCGTATGATGCGCAAAACCTCGTGACCCGTACCCTCATCAATGGCTATCTCGAACTGAAGCCTTGGAGAGGGTTTTCGGGCAAATCGACCATAGGTGTGACGCTTAATAACAATAGGGAGGGGTCTTTCGCGGGAATGTATACCATTGACCGGAATGGGTCGGCATCAAAGGCAACCTATAGCACTGAAAATAGTCACCTAGTGAACTGGGAAAATGTATTGTCTTATCAAAACTCTTTTGGCGACCATAACTTGAATATTACAGCCGTCAACAGTATTCTCTGGAACAGGTCTGATCGTATAGATGCTTCGGGTGAGGGGCTGATCCTAGATAGCCAGCTTTTCTATGCGCTCGGCAATGCTTCCAAAAATCTGGCGACAACGACCGCCTATAGTATGAACAATCTTCTTTCTTTTGCCGGACGGGTAAACTATAGTTACAAAGGAAAATACCTGCTAACAGCAACTGGACGCTCAGATGGATCTTCGATCTTGGCCAAGGGCAGCAAATGGGCTTTCTTTCCATCTGTAGCCGCTGGGTGGCGCATTGTCGATGAATCTTTTATGAAAAATCAGACTTTATTTAGCGAGTTAAAAGCTAGACTGAGCTGGGGTAGAGCGGGTAATTATGCAGTATCACCTTACTCAACACAGAGCAACCTGAGCCGGGTGGCTTTTGCATATGATGATGCTTCTGCCACAGGATATACTTTTGCGTCACAGATCGGCAACCCCAATCTGGGCTGGGAGATCACTGCCACCACAAATGCAGGATTGGATTTTGGCATCATGAAGGGCCGTATCTCCGGAACCATCGACTATTACGATTCCAAAACGTCAAAATTATTGCTTGAACGTGGGCTTCCGCCATCGACTGGGATAAGCAATGTGATTCAGAATATCGGCAAAACCCGCAACCGTGGTATCGAGCTTACGGTGAATGCTGATGTGGTAAAAGATGCCTCTTTCACCTGGAATACCGCAATTTCCTATACCCGAAATAAGGAAGAAATCGTTGAATTGGTGACCAGCTCGGATGACATCGGGAACGGCTGGTTTATCGGACATCCAACCACTGTCTTCTATGATTATGATAAGTTGGGCATCTGGCAACTTGGCCAGGAGGAGGAAGCTGCTAAATACAATCAAAAGCCGGGTGATATTCATGTGCGGGATATCAATGGAGATGGAAAAATCGATGCCAGCAACGACCGTGTTATCGTCGGGACGCCTAGACCAAAGTGGTTTGGCTCCTGGGACAATACGTTTAGCTATAAAGGGTTTGACCTGAATGTATTACTTTTTGCGAGATGGGGGCAAACATTACAACCGAATTTCTTGCGCCGTTATGATCCGCAGGGCTTGGGGCAGAGTTCGGCAATCATTGACTATTGGACTCCGGAGAACCCGACCAATGCCAATCCAAGGCCAAACTCCGGACTGTCGCTGGCAAGTACATTATACTCCAGCTCATTGGGCTACGTAGATGGCTCATACCTCCGGATCAGAAATATATCGCTGGGGTACAATTTCCCGCAGTCCATTTTAAAGGATGGCTTTGTCAAGAAACTGCGGGTATACGGTACGGCCAAAAATCCATTTACGTGGACAAAATCAGATCTGTTGAACTCCTATGATCCTGAAAGGGGTGGATCGGAGAATTTTCCGATGACAAAATTGTTTGTATTCGGTGTGAATGTTGGATTTTAAATGCTAAATAAATGAAAAGAAATATCAAAAATATCGTAATAGCCTCTTTGGTAGTGCTCGCTTCATCGAGTTGTTCAAAGATTTTGGATGAGTACAATCCAAGTGGATTGACTTCAGAGAAGGTGTTCGCGACGCCGGAGGGTTTTGAATCATTAGTAAACGCAGCCTATTCCTACCAACGCTGGTGGTATGGAAAGGAAGAGGGGTACAGCATTTCGGAGATGGGCACAGACCTATGGATGAGTGGCGCCGGGGATACGTTTCCAGACTTAATGAAGTATATTAATCTCCAGGGAAACAACGCTGCGCTAGCAACAGAATGGAAAGCATTGTATTCGGCCGTGAATATCTGTAATGCAGGTATTGCCCGCATCGATGCGGCAGGTTTGAATGAAAGCACCAAAGCTATCAGGCTAGCCGAACTGCGTTTTCTGCGCGCCTTTTACTATTGGCATATCCTGCAGACATGGGGTGGCGTGCATCTAACCACGACAGAAACTGTCGGCATCGTCACGACAGCAAACAAGACAGCACCAGCGGAATTTTACACGCTGATCGAATCGGATCTTCTGGCAGCAATTAAAGACCTTCCTAATACGGTCTCTGACTATGGTCGCGTGACCAATCCCGCGGCTCGTGCTTTCCTGTCCCGCGTATACCTTTCTCATGGAAAATATAAGGAAGCCAATGAATATGCCGTGTCGGTCATTAAGGGAAATTATGGCTTTGAACTGCTCAAAAACTATGCTGACCTTTGGAATATGGCCAACTTAAAAAATAAGGAGGTCGTTTATGCAATCAATTATTCGACCAATCTGGCCTTGAACGATATAAGTGATAAAATCCTCAATCCGCTGGGACACAACCGGGGTAGCAACAATGGCCATCTGCTGTTTCTAATGAAATATGATACAGAGACTGGCATGCAGCGCGACCTCACTAATGGCCGTCCATTTAACAGATATATGCCCACACGTTTTCTATTGGACTTGTATCCTGAAGGGGATAGCCGCTACGTAGCATCTTTTAAAGAGGTATTTTATTCCAATAACCCAACAACTACGGTCAAACTGGGAGATACCGCTGTCTTCGCTACGCGTAGAGCGATAAGTAACACCGGCAAACCCTATAAGGTCTATGACAGGAATTATATCTATGCCAGTGACGGAAAGGTGAAAGACCAATTACGTTATCCGACCCTAACTAAATTTTTAGATCCCACACGTCCTTCATCCAATGAAGCGCAGAGTGCCCGCGATGTTTTTGCCATCCGATTTGCAGAACTTTATCTCAATGCGGCGGAGGCGCAGTTAAATCTGGGTAACCGGGATTCTGCAGCACACTGGATAAACATTGTGCGCACGCGGGCAGCACAACCTGGTTGGGAGGAAAAGATGAAGGTCACACCGGCTCAAGTTACGCTCGATTTTATCCTTGATGAGCGCGCGCGGGAATTTGCTGGTGAACAGATCCGTTGGTTTGACCTCAAACGTACGGGAAAATTAGTCGAACGAGTCAAAGCGCACAACCCGGATATCGCCACCTATATCCAAGATTATCACCGGGTACGGCCCATACCGCAGGCTCAGCTAGACGCCATTACAAATAAAGATGAGTTTACACAAAACGAAGGTTATCAATAAATAGATAAAGTAGAGGGGGCGATGGAAAAGAAGGCCGTAACAATGTTACGGCCTTCTATTTGTGTTACAAAGTTTGAAATTGATTTTCAGCTAATAACCTATGTTCTGCAGCGCTTTCACGATAGCTTCACCTACAGCTTTGGCTGACTGTGGATTTTGGCCGCTGATCAACCTGCCGTCTACGGTGACATGTGGCTGCCAAGGTCCGGATTTTTCATAAAGGCCACCAATTGCCTTTAGCTTATCTTCCAATAAGAAAGGGACGACATCGGTAAGCTTGACGAGTTGTTCCTCTTCATTGGTAAAACCATTTACTTTTTTGCCTTTTATCAAATATTCACCATTACTCAACTTGATATTGGTCAGGCCGGCCGGACCGTGGCATACAGCAGCGACAACGCCATGCGCTTCGTAAATCTTGGCGGCTATAGTTGCTATTTGCGAATCGGAAGGAAAATCCCACATCGCACCATGCCCACCGGCATAAAAGATGGCTTTATATTCTTCAGGTTTTACCTGCGATGGCTTGAGTGAATGGCTGATTTTATTCTGATAGTGTTTGTCTTCCCAAAATTTTTTATTTACAGGATCGGTCATGTCAAATCCATCCACAGGCGGATTACCGCCCTGAGGACTGACAAAATCAATCTCGTAACCGGCCTCTGTCAATACCTCCCAGGGATGCGATACTTCGCCGAGATAGTAGCCTGTTTTTTCACCGGTATTCCCTTTGGTATCGTGGCTAGTTACCACAAACAATATTTTGGGCTTTGTGGCAGCTTCGGGCTGTGACAGGGAATTTTCTTCCGTATTTGTTGCACGGGACTGCGTTACTGTAAGCATCAATAGGACGGAAAATATACCCATTTGTTTAAGGAGATGTTTTACTTTCATATCGTTATCATTTTATTTTTTTGTCAGCACAAACTTCCTTATTTCATCTTATAATTTGCTGTGACATACATCACAAAATCTCTCGTCCCGATATTCAAATAGTTTACTTCAATTGCTCAATATAGTCGTGATTCCGGATGTAATGTCATCCAGATCAAAAGGTTTTGCGATAAAGCCATTCGCTCCCAATTCTTTCGCAATGACATTACCATCGACGCTAGCTGAAAGGACAATGACAGGTAAATGTTCGATTTCCGCTGTCCCGCGGATGATTTTTAATACCTGATCTCCCGAAAGTAGGGGCATCCAGAGGTCCAACAACAACAGATCTGGTTTATGTGTATTGAGCTGCGTAATCAAATTGGTGCTGTTTATCTCGCATATTACGTTAAATCCTTCTAATTCTAAAAATAACTCAAGCATCTCGAGTATGCCTTTGTCGTCGTCACAGATCATTATTGTTTTACGCTCCATGGTTATCGTCGTTGTTTATTATTGGTAATGTGAAATTAAATGTGGAACCTTCTCCTGGCTCACTCTCTACCCATAACGTTCCTTTATGATTAGCAATAATCTCATGGGATACATAGAGCCCGATTCCGAGTCCCGGAAATTTTTTCTGTATATGGCTGGCCCGATAGAATCGTTCGAAAATTTTCAACCTATCCTGGTAGTTGATGCCCATACCGTAATCACGCACCGATATTTTAACAAAATTGGCGACTTTATGAATACCTACGTCAACCTTGTCAGAATCGGGGGAATATTTGATCGCATTGGATAACAAGTTGTTGACTACTTGGATTATTTGCAGCTCGTCGCCCTCGACAATAGCACCGGTTGTACCTGACAGGCATATTTCATATCCCGGAACAGCGAGCTTTATATTGTCGATTGCGTCTCGGATTGTTTTATCAATATCAAACGGTTCCATATGCAATTCGATATTTCCAGATTGTATTTTAGAGGTATCCAAGAGCTTGGTAATTAACAGATTTAAACGATCAACATAAGATGACATCTTGTCCAGCGTGTTCACAAACTTAGGATTTGGATGATCTGCACTCATGCGTTGTAAGATTTGGACCAGCCCCTTGATCGTAGTCAGTGGCGTTTTTAACTCATGGCTGGCGATTGATAGAAAATCATCTTTCCGCCGATCCTGCTCTTTTTTCTCGGTAATATCTTCGATAGCAATCAATATACGATCTTTGTAATGCCCCTCAAATTCAATTCGATACGCATTTAACAACATCACTTTGCGACCGATGTGTGGAAATAGATTGTCTACTTCGTAGTCGATAACAGGGTTGTTGGTCGGCAAGATCTGTGTAAGCAGTTCCTTTAGTGAATTGATATTCCATTGCTTCTTACCAAGTTCAAAAAGTGGTTTGCCGACAGTTTCTTCCGAAGAGACCTTAAACGAATTTAAGAAATGCTTATTCGCACTCAAAACAACATAATTGGCATCAAGTACCAACAGGCTTTCCCTAACTGTTTCAATGATGCTGGAAAGAAAAATCTCCTTGTCCTGCAGCTCCTTGGTGCGCTCTTGGATTTTTTGTTCGACATGAGACTTCTCTTCGCGAAGGTCATGTTCGGCTTTTTTCCTGGCGGTTATATCATTTTGTACACCAATAAAATGCGTCACTTTCCCTTCCTCGTTTTTGACGGGTGAGATAAACAGCTCATTCCAGAAAAGTGTGCCGTCCTTGCGATAATTACGAATCTCGACCTTACATTCTTCACCACGACTAATCGAATCTTTTATAATCTGGCGCTCGGGCTGTGAACGGTCCTGTGTCTGTAAGAAACGACAATTGTGCCCTATAATTTCATTGTGCGAATAACCAGTGATTGTTTCAAATGCCGTATTACAATATATAATAGGATTGTCATGTTGCATATTATCGGTTATAATTATGCCCGAGTAGGCAGAATTTAATGCTTTGAGATAAAGATCAAGATCGTTGCTCTTTATATGAATATGTTGTTTTAATTTATCAATATGAGATGTATTTTTTTCCATAACTGTTAACCCGATGAGTTAATGTGCCACAATTTAATTTTTAATTTGAAGACTAAAAACAAACCATATGCCTTTTCTGTTAAGACCGTATTAATTCGAAAAAAAACGGTATTTTCCCCTATACAGGATGTGGTATAGTAAACCAAAAATTGCTACCAACGCCTAAAGTACTGTCGACCCCGATCTGTCCACCATGACGACTTATGATATCTGCCGCTATATAGAGTCCTAGTCCCAGACCAGAATATTTTTTGCCTTCGTGATTGGCCCTGTAATAACGTCCAAAGATATGTTGCTGAACAGCAGGAGCTATTCCTTCACCAAAATCCTGTACATTTATTTTTACATGTTCAGGGAGATGCTCAATCTTAATTTCAATATCATATGAAGTAGGAGCGTACTTGATTGCATTATTAATAAAATTAGTTAACACCTGCTCAATACGTTGTTCATCCGCATAGAGCGTCGCATGTAGATCACCACTCACGTTGAGCTGATACTTGCCGAGCAGACTCGCATCATTACGACAGGAATCAATGATTTTCGTTACCGAAAAAGTCGTCCACTTTAACGCTAGCTGTCCCTCACTGATTCGGTGCATATTAAGAAGGTCATCGACCAGTGTTGTAATTTTTTTAATGCTGACGGCGGCCATGTCTATAAGTCTGCAAATGGTTTGATCTGCAGCTTTATCTTTGAGCATTTCAAGCATCTGAATCGTGCCTTTGAGACTTGTGATAGGTGTCTTTAACTCGTGGCTGGCTATACTAAGGAAATCATCTTTCTGAGCCTCATAATTTTTTCGCTTCGTGACATCCACAGTCACACCAATCAAATTGATCGGATTACCGTCTGCATCATAGCGGGTCAGACCTGATGAACTAATCCAGTGACGGGAGCCGTCAGGCCATTGCGTAAGATATTCGGCCTGATAGGGTACTTTATTGAAGATCGCATCCTGGACTTTATTATTGACGATCTCCCGATGTTCCGGCACAATTGAATTTAGAAAGTCATTAAATTCAAACAGCTCGTTATTGGAAAGGCCGAAATGTGCTCTGCATGTGGATGATGTATGATTTTTACCGCTTTGGATGTCTAAATTGTATGTACCCAACTCACCGGCTTCCAACGCTATTTCCAACTGTTGATTGAGTGCTTGCAGACTTTCTTTCTGAAGAATACGATCGGTAACTTCATTGGCTATGACAATGATGGACTCTGTATTCCCATCCTCATCTTTAAGCGGTTCATAAATAAAATCGAAGTAATGATCTCCGAAGACACCATTGGTCTCTAAGCTCACTAAAGCTGTATCGCCAACATAGGTGACACCAGTTGTAAAAACTTGGTCTAATAGATCAAGGTACGCTTGGTCTTTAAGCTCGGGCAAGGCCTTAGCTAGAGGTTGTCCGATAACAGCGGGAGTTTTGCCCCATACCCAAAGAACCATATCGTTGGCGACCTCGATGGTCATTTCACGGCCGGTCAATGTGGCAAAAGCGACGGGGGCTTTGTTGATAAATGATTTTAAACGCTGCTCACTCTTTTTAAGATCCCTGTTCAGTGAAACTGTAGTATGGTATGATGTGTTGAGCTGTGTATTGGTTTTGCTCAGCTGCGCGTTGGTACTCTCCAATTGGCCATTTAGATCGATCAAACGTTGTTGCATATTTGCCAAAGTAACATTAACTTGTTCCACATCGGCAATTTTGGCCATTGATGCTTTCCGTAACTCGATTTGATCCATCGCCGTACGGGCTAATCCGGCAAGGATGCTTCTTTCAGACGCATTAAATCCGCGGGGTTGCTTATCCATAATACTCAATGCACCTATCAAAAAGCCCTCTGATGTAATCAGAGGCGCTGCGGCATAAAAACGAATTCCCAAGTCTTCAACTAGATTGTGTGCTTTTTGAATCCCATTCTCCTGTATGTCTTCCAGTACTGTAACATCTTTGTCAGAAATTGCCAAATCAAAGAAGCTGTCTTTGCGATTGATACTCGCTGGGATGTCTATACCCCTATTGGCTTTAAAAAATACGGTGTCCGCATCTACAAGTGATAGCACAGCGATTGGCGTATTAAAAATTTCGGTAGTAAGTTTTACCAACCCATCAAAACTGGCTTCAGGAGGTGTATCAATAATCTCGTAATATCGTAATGCCGATAACCGTTCTATTTCATTTTTCGATATATCACCTGTACTAAATACGTTTTCTATCATATGGCACGATAAAGATTTCGTTAAAGATAACCACAAATTTGAGAAAATGTTTACGATCATGGCCGAATTTTACCCGGATAAAGAGCACATTCGTTTCCACGAAATTGCCTGCCAGTTTTGACCGTGTCAAAGATGCAATTCCCGATAGGATAGCTCGTTGTGATCAAAGCGCTCTACCTTGGTCACACGGACACAACAGCCCCTTTCGAGGTGGAAGGATCTGGAAATGGATGCCGTTAAATCGGATTAGGAACGGAGCTTTCGTACCCTGTATCGTTGCAAAGTTCCCTAGTGGTGCCTATTACCTTTAGGATGATAGGCTATATGCTGGGGAGAACTTGATGTGGGTACGGGTTTTCCATCGGTAAAAGTTTGTGGCCCCGTATTCTGCAGTGCTACGATATTAGGGGCATTTTCCTCCGCAAGGTCTTTAAATGGCCGATAACCGATGGGTTTGCTTGACTGTCCATTATTGGATTTTTTTTGAGCAGCTTTTGACTGTTCGCTATTTTTTATTTTTTCTTTACGGCGTTTAAAAAAAATCAATGCCACTCCGGTAATTACAGCTATAGCTAATTTAAGTTTGGTATTCATAGTTCTTTTTTTAGTTGAACAAACTTTTCGGATAAATCGTTTACCTTAAAAAATTTCTTTTGTTCTTCTTTCCATTGAACTAAGCGTGTATCCATCCAACATAATCTCGATTCCTTTTGTTACACAGCAAAGACAGGTGCCTACGAGTCCAATAACAGGGGCAGGGAGGCCTGTAATTATGCCTCCCTGTCTGTTGTTTGGGCTATCAGCTTACCTGCTTTCCCATACTTAGGGCAGTGTGGTAAGGTCAATCGCTGGTGCAGTATTTCCATTATTTACCGTAAATAATGTACCAGGATTAACGACAGTATTGAAAAATCCACCATTTTTAAGGAAGAAGTTACTACCGTTGGTACCACCCATGGCATCGATGCGCTGATTGCTGGAGTAGGTGGCATCCACAGTAAATTTGGCTTGAACCACCGGCATCCAGGTGCCTGATGCCGTCCGAATCCATTGATTCTTATAATCTGCTGAACGCCCCAAATAGCCATTATCAGCATTAAAATTCTCTAGGAAGCTATGGAAGTTGGTTAGGTAGGTCGCTATTTTGGGCCTTTTCCAGCTAGCGATTAACACCCAGTTGTTGACCGAAGGATCATTGAACCAGGCGGTAAAATCAGTGGCACCACTGCCGTCTGGCTCACCTTTAAGTAAAAATTTATAGCTTTTACCACTCGTCCAGCTGTACTTCATATAGCTCTGCCCGCCAGACCCTTCACCACCAAACTCTCCTGTAATCGTATTGGCACCTTTGCGGTTGAGCGTAATCCGGTCTTCAACAGGTATTTCTGCCGGATTGTCGGTACTGTATGGACTCCAGACGGAGAACAAAATACGGCGCTCGGTCGCTGAATTGACCTGCATACCAAAATAGCCCTGGCCAAATCCGTTAGCCATAAAGTAAGAGCCTATTTTGTCCTCACCACTAGGAACATTGATTTCACTATAGTAATAGGAAACCTGCTGGTTGGTAGGTACGGTGTAACTTAGATGACAAGAAGGACCGCGACGTGACCAATAATAGGTATTATCGACGTTGTTGTCACTATAAATGACGGTTCCCGTAGTCGCTGTTCCACTCAAAATTAAATGTGACACGTCTGCAAAGTAACCACCTGTTTTGGAAACACCCTGGAGATCCATTTTAGCATAACCGCCGGCATCGAGTGTATAACTACCCACTGTATAGTCTTTCGTAGTACCACCCTTCAGGCTTACTTGCTTACTAACACCATTAATTGTCAACTTAACCACACTGCTATCACCATTGGGCAATACTTTGGCTCGAATTTTAACGGTCAATGTACCGGCCTGCGGCAGTTTGGCATAGGTGCTCACGATGCTGTTCGAATTGGTCCAATTCGCTAAACCATTGCTATTGATAATCTCAACTGCACCGGAAGGTGCCGATGTCACAAAGGCGTTGCCGCCAAGTGGAACCTCATAACCGGTGGGGCCGGGTGTGGCCGCCCGTAGGGATCTTGTTTCTTCGACCACCGTTTTTTCAAGAGTCTTTTCGCAGGAGACAAAGAAGACCAGGGCGGCGAGAAGTGCCGCAAATTTGATTTTTCTCATAATTTATTTTTAATTGTTCAAAATCAATTTATCAAACGATTTACATATTTCGAAAATAAATTGCATGCAATCGATTGTCCAATTTACTTTTGTAACAGGGTAAGTAAGGTTACAGCAATTTACAGACTACTGACATTTCATTAGGAGCATAGGATCATTGATTTTTGTATATTGCAGCGGCTACTTATGACTCGAAAAAGTGTCGTATATCATCACAAAGAAGCAAAAATCTCAGGAATGGAAGTAAAAATCAGACAAGCACAGGAACATGAAATCAATGTATTGCTAGAATTTGAACAAGGAATAGTAGTAGCAGAGCGCCCATATGACAGTACTTTGAAAGAAGGCGAAATTCATTACTATGATCTGTTAGAATTAGTAAAATCGCCTCAGGCAGAGGTACTGGTTGCGACAATCGGCGATGAGCTCGTAGGGTCCGGATATGCGAAAATAATGGCTGCAAAACCCTTTCAAAAATATGCACAATATGTCCATCTGGGATTTATGTATGTGCGGCCTGACTACCGTGGGCAGGGTATCAATAAATTAATTCTGGAAGCGCTCATAAATTGGGCAAAGCATAGAAATATATCCGAAGTTAGACTTCAGGTTTATGACCAAAATGATAGCGCAATAATTGCATATAGCAAAGCTGGTTTCAAGCCAAATTTATTGGAAATGCGATTAGAAATTGAGCTATAATTATGACGCTATGGATCTGTCATCTTTGCGAATTATATGAATGCGTTTCACGCCATAATGTGCCTTTCTTTGTTTTGACATTGTAGGGTTTGAAAAAAATTCAGACTTGAGCATAAACAAAAAGTGTTTTGTCGTGTTCTAGTTGGAATGAATGTCTTGATCGGCATATTTTTTATTTTTCTGTACAGTGCGGTTATTGCGCAGAAAGGGACATATAGGCTTATTACTACTACGGGTGCTTCAAGCACAATCGTTGTTAGGTGTACACAATCAACCATACTCGTCGATGTTTTTGCCTGGTGGAATATACCTTCAGGTTCCCATGGGACTTTTTCAGGACAGGGCACCCGAGTTGACAATACCTGGATCATAAAAGAAAAGGATGATCGAGGCTGCTCGCTAAAACTGACCTTTCATCAAGAGCGACTGAAAGCACAATTTTTAGGTTGCCATGCTCAGAATCTATCGGATGATTTCTCGGGGAATTATAACCAACTCACACTTCGAACAAATGGAGCCTATCATACTAGGTCTGCTAAAACCTATTTTTATAAATATCCAAGACTCACAAAAATACGCAAAAATTACCTTCGGAAGGGAACTCCGGTCCAAGTGGATATTGAAAACATCGTCGATGACCGTTGGGTTTACATCAATTATTGTGACAACCAGGGAAAGGTGTCCAGCGGATATATTTTATGGTCAAATCTAGAAAAATAATAGCACTACCTTACATTACATTGTTTGCTTATGAATTGATTTGTATTGATTTTGTGCTTTTTAAAGTCTTGTAAAACTAGCGTTTTTATTTTTTCAAATTGTTGAGCTGGTAAGCCATCTTGTTCTTTCGCGGCCATATAGAAGTAGGTCCCTTTGTATTTTTGGAGTATAGAACGGACTGAAGCAAAGTCCATATTATCAAATATCTCTTCTTTCGGGTCGCCAGCACGCGGCACTGCAATAGATGTACTGTACCGGATGGGTCTGAATGTCGAATCTACGGCATGCTGACGGAATGGCGTAGGCAAAGATTCTTTGGGATTATATACTGTAAGGTAAATTGGCATGGTTAGACTATCATCCTCGCTAAATACGCTCTTGCTCATAACAGCCTGAAATTTTTCGGATGGATTGATCACCGTTAAGTCGTAACCCACGCTATCGGGATGACGGATATATTCCTCCAATAGTTTATTGTCTTCTGCATGGCGCAAGCCAATCACATTGATTTCGGCACCATAGGGATCCTTCGATATATGGGGACTAAAAGCTACTGAAGCCTGAGAATCGTTGGTCCATAAAAATACTGGGCCGAATGTCAGGGCATATGCTTCAGCAACAACTTTGGCTCTTTGTACATTATTTTCATAGGTTGTTTCCATGCTGAGGATAGCATCTCGAAAACCTGCCGATTCCCTGTCCCGCTGTTGCTGAATAAAATCAGCGCCGCAAGTTCGAAAAAGCATCACCAGTGCAAATACGGCTGATATCGGAATAGCGATGTACTTATAATCACGTTTTTTAGATTCTTCAAGTTGAGAGACAAGCGCTTTTGCGGTATTGTTGTGCTTGTTATCTACAATGACATCGCTGGCGGTGGCATTTTCTTCAGGAGGCTCAGCTTGAAGAGCTAATGCCCGCTGCTCCAGACGATGTAAAAGTTCGGCCCTGAATGCGGTAAAGATAATGGCCTCAGCGGCAGATTTTGGGTGGTCCGGATTGAAAAGCCAAACCAGCTTTTTTCCATTATTGAGTTTGATCCGCATGGATGGTGGGGGTGCCTGAAGCGGACCATAGGGTGGTATACTGTGTATATCTTGGTAAAGAATACGCCCATAACTAAGGGATGTAAACCCTTCCTCATCCAGACTGATGGTATCTATTGCCCTGGATTTTTTCACAAACCGCCAGATTCCTAGCCCCATCAGGCAGACCATTATTATCATATTAGGCCAAAAAATCCATTCTACATAATCCATAAGCCATACAGTGAGCAGCATGATGACCAGTGGTATTCCAGCGAGAACGAGCAGTAAATAAAGAAGTCCGCTGCTGTTTTGATATTTGAAGGTATATTGTTTCATCGTATGTTCCATCTCAGATAAGTAGTTTATATATTTAGATCAATACCCCTAAAACTACGACAAATAGCCAAATGGAAAAATCCCTGTTTTCATGGATTTAATGGTACCAAAATATTGCGCAGTGAAGGACTACCTACTTGATGTGAATTAAATGGTATACGTTGATGGAAGAAGAAAATTATTTCATGAGCTTTTCGGTGATGCCAATGGCTGAACCGCAAACTGAGAAACAATAAACAGTTAAGGCTTGATATTAAAGCGCCTTAACTGTTTTAAAATTGCACATTTATTGTGTCCGCTCTTTTAGATACTCAATCATGGCATCCAGGCTCTGTAATAACTTTTCTCCTTCGAATCCTACTTTACGGAACCGAATATTCCCTTTGCCATCAAGGATTAATGTGGTTGGAATCGAGGTAATATCTAGCTTGCTGCTTAGCCTTTTGTCCTGATTATAATAGAAGGGAAAATCAAATTGAGGATTAGCTACCGTCCATTTGTAAGCATCATCCCAACTATTACCGCTCCCTGAATTGAGCACGATAAATTTTACCTGGGGGTCGTTTGCGTATTTTTTATAAATCTGATGTAGATAAGGAAATGAAGCGATACATGGCTTGCACCAAGTTGCCCAGAAGTCTATAATCACAATTTTATTCTTAAAATCTGCATAGTTTAGCGGTTTTTTGTCCATATCCACTATACTGATTTCTGTCGGGAAAGCTGTACTACGAACGGTTTGATCAAAGTCTTTATAATAAAGTTGTTTCCATTGTTTATCCAGCCTGTTAAAATAGACCTGCTGTTCAGCCGTAGTACGAATACCGTTCCGCTCAATTTCCTCTTTTAAAAGCGCTTTAACAATTGGATCAAACGGTGCCTGACGATAAGCTGCGTCCAATATCGGCTGTACATTTTGTGTGTCGTTCCATTGCTTATACCACTTCGCTATCGCTATCAGCAAAATTGCTGACTTTAGGTTAGGAATACTTTTGCTAAACCATGCTTTTGCCGTTTCGCGCTGATTCAACTCAGCAGCAATCAGTCCCTGATTGGCTATGGTCTCCGCTTTGACTGCTATAATTTTTTCTGCCTTAAGTGAATCCGGAGCGACAAGGTAGCCAGTTTCTGGGAAATAACGAATCAGACTAACTGGATAATTAGCAATACTGTCCAAAATATACATATTAAGTCTGGATGCGTCGTTGAGCATAATTTTGTTATTGAGCATCAGCTGCACGTAATGGCTATACGACCGCCATTTATAGGGGTCCTGCTCCCAGGCCGTAATTAAGGGTAGATACTCCCTTGCCGCTACACTATCCCCACGTTGGCAATAATAGCTAAAAAGGTATTCATAGGCACTTGTGTAAGCTTCTTTATTCTCACTTGTTTTGAGCTGGAGCAGCTCCTGTATTTTACCGACAACTGCTGCGGAATCCGCTCCGCGTAGGATTTTGTTGAGCTGATAGGCTATTCCAATCTTTTTGGCCGGAAACTCATTGATGACCACCTGACGGATCGAATCCACCTTCTGGTTTTGACCCAAGATCAGATAACCCATAGTTACTTTGTTGAGGTTTCCTTCAAAAAGAGGATTGCTTCTGAACTTTTTCTCCACAACCGCTAACCCTTGTTTTAATAACTGCGCGTATACGCCAGGCTCAGCTTCTTTCATTTTTAGCGCGATTAGGCGAAGCTGAGCTTCGTAATTGTGCGGAAATAGATCCAGTTCCTTTTTCAGATAGTACTCCTGTAGCTCTAAAATACGTTCTGATGTTTTATTCTGGATAGGCACACTATAAGATTTGCCAAGGTAGTTGCCAGCAATCAGTTTTCCCCGTTGATAAATAAAAACCTCATACTGGCTACTGTCATTCGCTTGCTGGATAAATTTCTTATCCTTATCCGAAATGGTAAAACAGGAGAAGTTGGCATAGGGCGGGAGCCTGAAACTAAGCGACCATCCGCCATCTTTTTGCTCCATAGGCATGCGGTTTGGCAGTTCATAAAAGTTGGAATAATTGAAGTCAACAAAAAAAGGCCCCGAAAGCTTGTTTGCTGCTGTATTTTTTGGATCAAAGCGAATAGTCACTGTATCACCGGGCTCGGCCTTCGTGGGGCTGATAACGACCTGCGCATGCAACAATAGACTTGTTTGGAGCAGAAGTAGGAGCAAGCTATATTTGAATATTTTAATCATTTTGTTCGAGATGTGTATTCGTTAGTAAAATCGATGTTGAAATGGGGATTTTTTGATCACTTACTGTGAAATCTGCTTTAATTTTCGAGAGTACGGGGACAGCTCTATTTGTTCTGACAAGGTCAAACCAACGATGTCCCCATTCTCCAAGAAGTTCAAGCTGACGTTCTTTTTCCAGCGCCAACGCGATCTCGGCTTTGGCCATATGCTGTGGCAGTGCAGCGAGGCCGGCACGTTTCCGGATCTCATTGATATCGGCAAGCGCCGCCTGAAGTTTATTTTGGTTCAAACGGGCTTCGGCACGGATTAAGTATTGTTCAGCCAACCGCAATACCGTGTTGTATTCCGTCACCGGTGTGCCTGTACGGAGCTTATATTTATACGGCATATAAAGCGTCTTATCACTTACTGTATAAGGCTTTAACCAGTTTACTTTGCGCAAATCATTTGATTCATATCTGGCCAATGTTGCATCGTAGACCTGATAGTAACTTCGCCCTGTAGTCACTGTAGGAACGATACTGAATCCTTCCCAGGTATTGACCCCTGCGGTTGAAATATTGACTGTCTGCAGTTGCCAGATGGCTTCCTTGCTTGTTTTTAAAAACACGCTGTTGAGATCTTGTGAAAGCTCATAGCGCTTGTCTGCGATTACCTTATCGGCCATGGCTTCTGCATTGGCCCATTCCGAATGATAGAGGTATATCCGTGCTAATAATGCTTCAACAGCTTTCTTGTTTGGGCGGGTGCGCTCATTTCCCTGGTAAGTGTCGGAAATATCTGCAACAGCTTTATTCAAGTCCGCGATCATAAACCCATATAATTCTTCCTTGGGGGCTGGGCCTTTTTGGTTATTAGCGTCCAAATCTTTGGTGTCGGTAATCAAAGGCACTTTGTTGAACAGGTTGCTGAGATAAAAGTAGTTGAACACACGTGTGAAACGGGCTTCTGCCGATAGCTGCGCTTTCACAGCAGCACTCAGTGCTGACGTCTCCAGCCCTTCAATAATCTTATTGCTGTGATTGATATAGCTATAAGGCTGAGACCAAAGTCGGTCGAGGTAGGAAGTCGCAGGACTGAGGTTATTGGCTTTGTACTCATCATAGGTCGTGAAGGCCGAATTATACTCGTCTGCCAAACTCGATAGCACAATACTCATCAGCCCACTGGCAAACTGATTGTTATAGTTGTTCATGCTTGAATACAATCCGCCCACCGTAGCCTCAGCAGTTTTTGCATCGCTGAAGGCCGACTCCGCGGCAACCTCAGTCTTGGGCGAGTCTACTTCCAGGAAGCTGTTGCAGGACGATTGCAAGGCTTGTGCTATAAAGAGACTGTATAAGATATATTTTTTCATTGGGTAAGTCTTTAGTTGTTTCATGATCATTAGAAAGTAAGCTGAGCACCAAAGGTGTAGGTCCGCATCGAGGGTGTAGCGATGGTACGAACGGCACCAAAGGGATTCACATCAGAGATGTAACTGCGGTCAAAACCAGGCATCTCGGGATCCATCCCCCTAAAACTTGTCCAAGTAAATAGGTTCTGCGCATTAAATAGGAGCACTGCTCTGCTGATATTGAGTTTTTGTGCCCATTTAGAAATATCATAGCTCAGCGATACATTTTTCAGCCGGATAAAGGAAGCATCATCCCATACAGCCGAAGAATAGCGATAATTGTTGCGGTAGGCGAGATTTGCTGCATTGGCTCCGTTGACAGTAGCACGTGGTATATTGGTGATATCACCGGGCTTCTGCCAACGTTCCAGGACATATTCATCCAAGTTGGCCAGGCCACCAATAGTCGCGGCCTGTGGGCCATAGCCGATGGAAGGTCCTTCCTGTTTGACAAACTGAAACATAAACCCTAAGGAGAGGTCGCCATAGGTCAGGTTGTTGTTGAGTCCACCATAGTATTTTGGCATCAACGAACCCAAAGTCACATAATCATTGAAGTCAGTGATTTTTCCATCACCATCCACATCTAGAAATTGTGCTATTCCAGTCTGTGGATCGACTCCCATAAACTGGAATCCGCGCACGATTCGTGTAGACTCACCGATGACATAACTTCTGGCTGCACTGCTGTTATCCAGGCCTGGATACTCCAGTAACGTATTACTTGGAAAGGTGATGTTAAAATTTGTTTTCCAGCTGAATTTATCTTTTTGGATATTGCTACTGCTCAGTTCAAATTCCCAGCCTTTATTTTCGATTAGCGCAGGTTGATTGCCAAAATAGGAGCCGAACCCTGTCTGTGGGGCTAGTACGATGTTGATCAGCTGATTATCAGATCTGTTGTTGTAATAATTGGCTGTCAGAAAAATGCGGTCTTTCAGGAATCCGAGATCTAGTCCGAGCTCTTTCTTTTTTATTTCCTCCCATCCAAAATTAGGATTGAAAACCCGTGTAGGATAGAGTCCCGTAATGCTCTGGTAAGCGAATCCTGTTCCCCAAGTGTCAAGGTATTGGTAGTCGCCTATCTGGTCGTTACCGGTTACGCCCCAGCTTGCACGCAATTTTCCGAAGCTCAGGATGGTCTGATCTCGAAGAAAATCTTCACTGCTGAATACCCAGGCGGCACCTACAGAACCAAAATTTCCGTATTTATTATTGGGTCCAAAACGCGACGAACCGTCTCTACGGTAACTCACATTGAATAGATATTTGTCATCATAGGCATAATTAATGCGTCCAAACGCTGACTGATAGCGGTAATCTGCATATTGATTGTTTCGGACCACGATAGTCCCAGCAGCATCAATATTTTCGAGCTGAGAGTCACTTGGATAACTGTTACCTTCTAAGTACTTGCCCTCGCTCACCCGCTGTTGCCAAGTACCCCCTAAAAGGAACTTTAATTCATGCTTTCCAAAACCTTTGCTATAATTAATTTGCGGTTCAACGATATACGAATTATAATCTGAATTCCCGTAAGAAGCCATCGAACCTGTACTTGTCAAGGGATTAAAACCCCGCTGGGGCAGTAAGGCTGTTTGGTCCATACTTTTGAGATTATAACCCACGCTAACCTTGGCAATCAACTCAGGCAGGACAGCATATTCAGCGGAAAAATTGGCCAGCAGGGATTTTGATTTTGACAGACTCGAGCGTTCCATATAGGCCGCTGGATTCTGCAAGGCCTGTTGAAACCAGTAATAAGCTCCCTGTTCATCATACAAAGGGTAATTGGGTGCAAGGTTATAAAACTGGGCTATATCCGTTGGCACACTATTATTCCGGTCCAGGTTTAAGTTAAAACTACCATTTAATTTAAACCGCTGGTCTTTGGATTGTGTGGACAGATTCATCAGTGCACCGCCACGTTGATAACTAAGATTGCCTGGAAGTGGATCTCCCTGTCTATTGAAGTTAGCACTGGCAAGATATTGTGTGTATTCATTACCACCGGAAAATGAAAGCTGGTAGGTGGAGAAAGGAGCACTGGCGCCATAAAACTGTTTCTGCCAGTCGCTATATGCTGCCGGGCTCCAGGTCAAGAGATCTGGTGCGTTGTCTATTGTTGGTGTAAAGCTATCGTTTTGAAATGCTTCTTTTCGGATCTGTAGGTATTGTTCGGTATTGAGCATCTTGAGGTTGCGGATCGCTTTCCCTGTACCGAGGTTGGCATTAAAATCAATTTTCAACCCGCCGCTGTTTCCTTTTTTTGTTGTAATCAGAATGACCCCATTGCCACCACGGGAACCATATATGGCAGTTGCATCGGCATCCTTAAGCACATCAATACGTTCAATATCTTTGGGATTGATCAAACTGAGAGGGCTCTGCTTACCATTAGCCGCGTTAAATTGATTCATGCTCTCATCGGAAAATGGAATGCCATCAATAATGTAAAGCGGACTACTGCCATTGCTCAGGGAATTTACGCCCCGGAGCTGTACCTGAAAGGAACTACCGGGCAATCCTGAATTGGAAGCAATGTTCAGACCTGCAACACGACCCTGCAATGCGGCAAGCGGATCCAACACCGGTTGAGCTCCGATCTCTTTGCTCGTGATACTGGATATGGACCCTGTATTTTTGCGTATTGAGGAGGTGCCATAGCCGATGACAACCACTTCATCAAGGTTACCAGGATCAGCGTCAAGGCTCAGTTCAAGCGGCTCTGCATCCGTAATATTAACTTCTTTGCTACGGTAGCCTACATAACTTAATAGGATCACATCATTGGACTGTAATCCATTTATACTAAAGCGTCCATTGGCATCAGTAACCGTGCTGAATACTTTATTTTTTACACGTACACTGACACCTTCCAAGGCTATGCCGGCCGTATTACGTATCCGGCCTGTGATAATCATTTGTTGTGCTTTGGCTGTTTTAGTACCCTGGAGGACAATGGTATTTTTGACAATATTATAACGGATTCCTTTAGTGGAAAAAGCCTGTTTAAGCAGAGCTGGAATATCTTTATCAGCGAGATTGACAGTCAAGGCAAGATCCGGATTGATTTCATTGGGATCATAGACAAAACGGTACTGGCTACGCTGCTCGATAGACTTGACAAGCTGCTTAAATGGAATGTGATCGGGCGCATTACCGGGATGCTGGCTAAAGGCATAGCCATTGACATGCATCAGCATGAATAATAATGCTTTTACAGAGTGTTTCATAGGGTATTAGATTAAGAATTCGTTTGTCCGTTGATTTGGTTAGGGGATAAGTAACAGGTGATCCTTATCGATTCTATAGTTGATACCTGCAAAGCGCAAAATGTGGAGCATTTCCTCAAAAGGTTGCTGCTTGCTGATCTTCCCGCTAAGAACTTTATTTTTATAGGTAGGTGAGAGGGTATAGGTAAAGTTGTACCATCGTGCCAAGTCAGCCATAATCTGCGGTAAGGGTGTCTGATCGAATTCAAAGTAACCATCTTTCCAGGCAGTCACAGCAGGTTGATTGCTCACACTGTGGAGCTGGAAGCTTCCGTTGCTTAGGTTCAGTTCAATCTTTTGCCCTGGATGCAAGACCTGTTGGTGGTCTGCGTTTGTGACCCGTATTTTTCCTTCATCGAGCGTTGTGGTTAACATTGGTGTTTCATTTTTATACAAACGCACATTGAAAGCAGTTCCCAGCGCTTCAATTTGTGTTCCCTGTACGTGCACAATAAAAGGTCTGTCTTTATTTTTAGCTACTTTAAAATAGGCTTCGCCCTGAAGGAATACCGTCCGTTTGTGCTGGTTATAATGTTCGGCGACTTCCAGTTTACTGTCGGCGTTTAGCCATACGGTGGTTCCATCTGGAAGCTGCATTTGATACTCCTGCCCTCTTTTGGTTTGGACGATCCATTTTTGCGTGCTGTGCTGACCAGCCAATGTGTTACTCAGATGCTGTTTATCATTCAGTGTGACTAGTTGATTTCCAATCAAAAGATTCGCCTGAAACTGTCCGACACTAAAAGGTAATTGCGGTTGTTGTTGCTTCGGTGGATTGCCAGAGAAGAAGTAAATTGCGAACGCCGTCGTCAGGAGGATAACAATGCTGGCCGCCACTTTTAGATAGGCCCACTTGTAACGTTTGGAAGCTGATTGGGCTGCGAATAGGGTGTCTTGAAAATACTGATCTTCGACTGCAAGGTCAAGTTCAGGAATTACCTTCGCATTGTTCTTTTTTGCCAGGGCATTGTACCAGCTCTCGATAAAAGCAATTTCTTCCGAACTACATAGGCCTTGCTTATACTTTTGCAATAATTGTTTTGTTAATGGTTGCTTCATGGGCAGTTGTACTGTTTACTGCTTAGAAGACAGGAAAAGGCAGCATTAGTGGTAGAAAAAAATGAAAATAGTACGTATTTTTTTTCGAAGAACAGTTAATGCATTGTAGATCTGCTTCTTAACCGTCTGTTCTGAAATTTCGAGTTCTTTGGCAATCTCCAGATAACTACGTTGTTCATAACGACTTTTTTTAAAAATGAGGGCCATTTTACGCGGGAGCCGTTCGATGGCATTCTCGATTTGTTGCGCCAATTCCTTTTCCCTTAACAGTTCATCAGGCATGATATCAAAGACTGGAGCTGCATGTTCGAGGTAATTTTCATATTTCCGCCCTACATCCTGACTAGCCATACGGTTGATCACGAGGTTACGCGCCGAACGAAAAAGATAGGCCTGATAAGAATGCTGAATCTCTAGCCCGTCCATTCTTTCCCAAAGGTTGGTAAAGATTTCCTGTACAATATCACGGGCCTCATCACGATCTTCCAACATCCGAAATACATGCACATACAACTTCACCCAATTTTCTTCATAAAGCTGGGTAAACAATTGCCTGACATGATCTACATTCATGGTAATAACTTAGTTAAGTGTTGATTTTTCAAATTTAGGGTTTATTTTTTAGGAAAGGCAATTTATGTTGGATTTAAACGATCATCGTTATTATTATCCAGGCACCCAAATGAGTCTTCTATGAACAGCAAAAAAATTGTTAACTTTATGCAAGAATTTACAACCCGTTATTTATTTCGCATGCTCCATATTAGCAATTTCGTTGTTGGGATCCTATTGTTTATTTCGTCAGTCCATGCGCAGGTCATGGACACTGCTCTGTATGAAAAATATAAACTAGCCCAAAACACTTTCGATAGATTTGAAAAAGAGCATAGGGGCACTGTCCAGGGCGCTAATCACCGTATCTCTTATCTCAGATGGGGCAGTAATACGGACAAAGTATTTGTCTGGTTACCGGGAAGTTTATTGTCTGCCTATGACTTTTATCCCTTTGCGGAATCACTAGTTAAGGCAGGGTACTGTGTGTTGTCTGTCGATCATTATGGTCATGGATTAACAACGATACCAGATCGCGACCTGGATTTCTGGGATTTTGCCGATGATCTGGCAGCAGTGATGGATAAACTGCAAATTAAGAATGCAGTAGTGGGAGGGTTCTCAAGGGGCGGTTACCTCGCGACAGCTTTTTATGATAAGTATCCCGATCGGGTGAATGCATTGGTGCTGGAGGACGGTGGTTCGGTCCCTTTCAAATCTTTATTTAAACAAATGGATGCAGCTCAAATAAATACCTTCTTTGAGTCGTTGGAACCGCCAGTAGAAGTTCAAAAATTGCTTTTTGATGTCTATAGATCAGACTTTGAAATTTATAAAAACATAGATCAGATTGATGGCTCAGCGCAGCAATGGCAAATCTTTGGTTCTATAAAACATAAAGACAACAATAGCTTTTTATACCATGGCCTCAATGCGTATATGAATATGCAGGATAGTACACATTATACTCAGGTATTAAATAAGCCTTCGGAAATTAGCCGATATGCTTCTTCTATTGTACGGATAAACCCCATTGCAACTTACCGTTCATTGCGCGTCCCTATATTGCTAATAGACGCCATTGGCGAAAATGATTCTTTTGACGCACAGGAAGGCAATCGACGGTTAAAATCCCTACACCCGGATTTGGTACAACACCAGCTATTTGATTGTGCTGATCACAATGTACACTTTTCATGCCCAGAAGACTTTTTGAAGGTACTCAAAGATTTTTTAATAAGGCTTTAACTGCGGTCATCACCACGACTAACACCCCACAGTTAAAGTCTATGTTTATCGACAAATTTTTCAATATCAACAACTATTCAATTCGTGGCAGTTAACATTGAAAAAAAGTAGGTCTCGCCGTACCATCCTAGTGGTATATCGATGTCTCTGTTCGCGCGTACCTTATGGAAAGCAATATAAGCAACAAGTACAGCGAGGATTGGGTTTGCGGGCCATCTTATTTTATCAGCACCTTGCTAAATGTTAACTTACTACTCTCACAAATGCTGCAGCAGTAGGTGGCGGGCAACTCGTCAAATGAAGTACCAGCAACAATATCTTGTGTACTATCTCCCCATGTTGGGTCATAAATTGTTTGACAAGCCTGACATTGATAAAGCGTAATTAAACTGACAGGTTCTTCAAAGACCTGGACTGGTGTAGTTTCAATTAACTGCTGTGTCGCCAAATTGCTTTGAAGTTTATAAAAATCCTCACATAAGTCCAAAATAACATCGATAAGTTGGGCGCGCTCCACAGGTTTTCGGTAGGTGAGAAAATCCCGTGAATTGGGGTTAAAGTCCCGTGTGTGCTGCACTTCAAACCAGGATTTATGCTCAGTAGCGCTGATGAAACGTAAAATTATAGATCCCCAAATACCAGTTTTGGGCTGCATTTTAATACCAAAACAGAGTTTGTAGGTACGAATATCCAACCAATTCATTCGATGTACCAATTCCTGTTTGATAGCTAAGGCACTGGGATCAAAATCATCGGTCATCCAATTGAGCTCGTTGAGGGCATGGCGTAAATTGATCCTGTGTTGGTCCAATATAAGATCCCAGGATGAACGGGTAGCAGGCTGTATATCCTTGACAATAATAGATTTCCACGGAGTGGTATACAATTGGCCAATCCTATGTTGTAGACATAGGTTGCATATATCACGTAAAAAAGCAATTGAAAACGTTTCGGAACGCCTGTAGACACCCAACCATAATCGATCTTGATAAGCATTGAACCCTTCATAATAGGGGAGCTTAAAGGCTGGTTCCGAAAAGGGTTGCCCGACAGGTTGAAACAAAAATTTTCCAGATGAAGCTGTGAGCTCTTCCAATTTTTGCCCGAGTTGCTGTCCGTCGCTCGCGTTTTTGACTGACATCCCGAGCATCATTGGCTCCAACAATTGGCTTAGCATTGCAATATCATCGGTATTCACCAGGTCGGACCAGGTATAAAATAAGCTGCTTTTTGGAAACCGAAGTTGTAGGTGCCAATAATTGCTAAGCTCAGAGGTGATGAAATTGAGATTACCGGTATAATAGGGTACAAGGGACTGGCTGGCATCGACAATATTTACCTTTAATCTGGGGTTGAAATCAAAACTGTCCAAAATATCTTTATAAACCCCTTCCCGTATCCATGCACTCTGATTGAAAATACCGTCGGCCACGTAGGAGCTAACAATATTCGGATGGATGTCATGTCCAAATTCATAATGAAAATCCAAACTGAGCAGGGTGTATTCCAGTTCTTCAAACTGAGTATCGTTAACACGGAAATAAAGCTGCTGCCGGCTGCCAAACTTAACCTCCTTTATACCGGCTTCGGCTAAAGGCTCTAATAGGTTGACGAGTTCGCCCGTAGAGATTGCACCACCCGTAAGATTAATTTTAACAAATTGCTCCGTGTTGATTATATTACTTTGCATAAAGTTGTGCCTCTTTTTCATTATCAATGATATAGTTCTCTAGAATGCTCTTCACTTCCGGTCGGCACGAACCACAACCTGTACCTGCCCCTGTAGAAGTACATAATTCTTGAAAATCAGTACATCCATCGCTCATTCGTCTGATCAGATTACCCTCACCAACCTGGCTACAGGAACACACCAATTTCCCTGTAACAGCTTCTTTGGGTGTCCCGCTGCGTAAAAGCTGTAAACGCATTTCGCTCAATTCAATTTTATTTGCAATCAAGTTTTTGAATTCCAGGAATTCGTTTTTGTCACCAATCAGTATGGCACCAACAAGCCTATCATTGTGGATAATACACTTCTTATAATATCTCTTGGCTTTATCGATAAAGACAATTTCTTCATATTCCTCATTTGGAGCTTCAGCCAAGCCTATACTGCATAGGTCAAAACCTTGAATCTTGATAATATTCATAAATAAGCTCCCCTTATAATAGCTACTGATATCACCTTGAAGGTAATTGGCGACAACGGCAGCCTGTTCTTCGGCTGCTGCCGTGATGCCATAGAGTGTACCTTCAAATTCGGCAATCTCACCGATTGCATAAATTGCTGAATCGCTAGTTTTCATATGCTGATCGACAACTACGCCGCGTTGGCATAGCAAATTTGCCTCTTTAGCCAATTCGATATTAGGGGTAGTACCAATGGCCAAAATGACAGCGTCGCATTTGATCTGTCGACCACTTTTTAATTCAATTTTAGTCAGTTTATTGCGCCCGCAGTAGAGTTGCACTTCATCGTTATAAAATATATCGCAACCAAGGTCTACCATCTGCTCATGGAGGAGCTGGCTTCCCAATGGATCCAATTGCCTATTTAGAAAACGCGAAACCCGTTGTATAATGGTAATCTTTGTTCCGTTTTCACGAAGTGAAGCTGCCATTTCCAGCCCCAATAAGCCACCACCGACGATAACAACATGCGCCTCCTTCGGAAGATATTTAATGAGACGGTCAGCGTCCGTTCTGCTCCTCATCGTAAAAATGCCGGGTAGTTGCGGCACGTGCCTGGGCAGGCTAGGCCGGCTACCGGTAGCGAGAATCAGTACATCATAGTTGGTTTTTATCCCCCTGGAATCGTAGACACACTTCTTGTCACGATCGATAGCAGTAACCTGTACAGCACGAATATGCTGTATTCTTAATGCAGCTTCTTCAGCATCTTGCATCTTGACAAGTTGTTCCCACTTGAGTTCGCCGCTGACGTAATGAGGCAACATGACGCGATTGTAAAAAGGTGTATTTTCATTGCTAAAGATAACGATCTCATCGTCTCCGTTCAACTCGCGAAATGACCGAACAAAACCATGCGCACCTGCGCCTGCGCCAATAATAACGATACGCTCTTTTTTCTTAATATGTTTTTCAACACGTACCGCACAGAATTTGAAGTCGGGCTCTTTGGAGATAGGATCGACTAAATCATTAGTTAGATTGTTGGCCCGATTTAGGTCGGACCCCAATATTTTCCCCCAATGCATGGGAAGGAACACAACGCCGGGTTTAATGCTGTTGCTGACACGTGCCCTGACACGAACCTCTCCACGGAGGGAGTAGATATTGGTCAATTGACCATCCCTGAGATCAAGCGATGCAGCATCGCTTGGATGAATTTCCAAAAATGCATTTTCAATGTGTTGGTTGAGTTTACTGACTTTACCGGTTTTTGACATGGTATGCCATTGGTCACGTATGCGACCGGTGGTGAGAATAAACGGGAAATTCAGGTCAGGCATTTCGCTAAGATACTGAACTGGCGGGCTATGCAATTGCGCACGGCCGCTTACCGTATGGAATTTGTTGTCCACGAATAAACGCGCAGTTCCCTTTTTCTTATCCAAGTTGAAAGGCCACTGTACGGTATTCAGGCTGTCAATAAGCGTATAATCCAAGCCCTGTACCGTGATGCTTGTCCCGACTGTCAATTGCACATGTTCTTTATAGATATCCTGGGGTGTTTGATATGCAAACCCCTTAAAGCCCATTTTCTCTGCAAATAGGGAAAAGATCTCTGCATCTGGGCGAGCTTCACCAGGTGGATCTATAGCCTTATGCAGGTGACTGATCCTTCGCTCCGAGTTGGTCATTGTACCCTCTTTCTCAGCCCACGCAGCAGCAGGAAGAATAACATCGGCAAAGGCTAAAGTCTGAGGTTTATTGGAGATCTCTTGCACAACGACAAATTTGGCTTTATGCAAGGCCTTTTCGACCAAACGTACGTTGGGCATACTGGTCAATGGATTGGTACAAAGTATCCAAATTGCTTTGAGCCGCCCATCTGCCAATGCTTCAAACATCTCTGTAGCGGTAAGCCCAGGCTTTCCACTTATGATCGTACCGGACCAGAATTGCTGCAGTTCGTCGCGATGCGTTTTGTTGTCCATGTCCCGATGGGCGGGCAGAAGATTTGCCAGGCCGCCGACTTCTCGGCCACCCATAGCATTGGGCTGTCCAGTAAGGGAAAATGGGCCACTCCCAGGTTTACCAATCTTTCCAGTGATCAAATTAAGCGCAATTAGGCTTAGGTTCTTGTTGACACCCACTACGCTCTGGTTGAGTCCCATTGTCCACATGCTCAAAAAGCTTTTGGATTCGCCAATATAACTGGCAGCACGCTCGATATCTTCGGCTGCAACACCGCAAATCGCTGCAGATTCCAATAAGGTGCGTTCAAAAACCCGTTCTTTGTATGGCGCGTAACCTTCGGTATGATGTTCTATAAAATCAAGATCCACATCTCCCTGCTCAATGAGCAATCTTCCCAATGCATAGTTGAGAACGATGTCCGTTCCGGGATTGATCTGCAAATGTAGATCTGCCAAGGCGCAAGTATCGGTAACCCGGGGATCGATAACAATAATTTTGGTCTCTGGATTCTTGGCTTTATGGGCCTCGACACGCCTCCAAAGGATAGGATGACACCAAGCAGGGTTGGCTCCTGTGACCAAAAAGCAGTCTGCGATTTCGATATCATCGTAGCAGATCGGTACACTGTCTTCGCCCAGTGTCTTTTTGTACGCTGCAACTGCGCTGCTCATGCATAGACGAGAGTTTGTATCAATATTATTTGTGCCGATAAACCCTTTAACGAGCTTATTAAGAATATAATATTCCTCGGTGAGACATTGCCCTGAGGCATAGAATGCGACAGAGTCGGGGCCGTATTTTGCAATCAGGGCACGAAATACGGCCGCTGTTCGTTCCATCGCGTCATCCCAGGAAACACGCTGTAGGGGAGCAGAGCGATGATAACGCATTTGCGGATAAAGCAACCTATCAGTGCGGTCGTTTACCGTATATTGCAAATTCATTCCTTTACTGCATAGCTTTCCCTGGTTGACTGGATGTTGGGTATCACCAGCAACAGAAATCAGCTGATTTTTTTCTACGGTTATTTCTACTCCACAGCCTACTCCGCAGTAGCAGCAAGTGCTTTTGTAAACGTTGTTCAATTTTTTGTTCATACCAATATACTAGTTTTGCACTTCTAGCGAGACAGCTTGAATAGCTGTTTGGCTTTTCGGGCGGAAACGGACAAGTAAAACTGTGCATCCGATCAATAACACACCGATACCAATGTATTGAAAAGCGTCAGCATAACTCAAGGTTTCGGATTTGAAAAGAAAGCCAACCAACATCGCACCGATATTGCCGCCAGCTCCGACAATCCCGCTTACACTACCGATATTATCCTTATTGATAAAAGGTACAATGCCGTAAGTACATCCGTTTGCCATCTTTAGGAAGAGGGCAAAAAGCAGCATGGTAATAATCGCCAGCGCCAAGGTATTGGATGTGGAAAAAAGGCTGATACCTATGCCTTCCAAGAGCAACAATAGACCAAGAAGTACCCCCTTACCCTTGATCCCATAAGTTTTTCCTACTTTATCACTTACCATACCGCCCAATGCACGGGCAAAAAGATTCATACCGCCAAATATGCTGGCCAATGCTCCCGCTACAATGATTCCCGTGTCAAAACGATCAATAAAAAAAGTTGCTGCAACATTGTCTACAGTGATTTCTATTCCGAAACAGGCCGCATAAGCAAGAGTCAGTACCCAGACTCGATAATCTTTTAATGCTAGTAAAAATGAACCATTTTTTTTCGAATAGGACCGTCTATCTGCAGGAAGGTCATTAAAGTTACCATTAGGCGTATCTGTCGTATAACGGTAGTAAATCCAAGCCATGATAAGTAGAATAATTCCAGGAACTACCATTGCGATTCGCCAGGAATCTGAATGACTCACAAAGCCCATTCCAGCAAATGTCGCTGCTATAAGCGGCATAACTAAATTGGTAACGCCCCCACCAAGATTTCCCCAGCCACCGGTCACGGCATTTGCTGTCCCAATGATATTGGGAGCGAACATCATTGACGTATGAAATTGAGTAATCACAAACGAAGCACCAATAATACCGATGAAAAATCTAAACATTAAAAATGATTCGTAGCTATTACTCAGACCAATAAGCATGACAGGAATAGAACCAGCCACCAAGAGGATGGTATAGGAAAGCCTTGGTCCCAAAGTGTCACACAGTTTTCCAACAAATAATCGTGCAACAATAGTAGCGGAAACAGAAGCGATAATGATATTACCGACTTCGCTTTTACTCAGTCCAAGTTGTTCGCGGACCAATGGCATGAGTGGCGCAACGCCAAACCATCCAAAAAAACAGAAAAAGAATGTAATCCAGGTAATGTGAAAGGTGCGCATCTGTATGCCTTTGAAAGAAAAGACACGGAGCTTGTCAAGGGGCTGAAGTTGTTGGTTCATGGTTTTGTAAGTTTATGGTTGATGAAATGGTAATTACATAGCAATATTTTCTTTTTTAATACTTTTTATGTCAAATCACATCTGTGTAATCTATTTTTGGATAACAAAAACTGTTTATTACACACTAATTATTCATATTTACCATATTTTTATTTATTAAATTGATAAAAACATAAAAATATAGCATAAAATACAATGAATTTTATACTAAAATCATAGTATTTTATGATTTTTCAATCAAATTTATCAAAAAAATATGATATATATCATATTATATGTTTACAAATAATAAATATTAACACTTTTATTAACTTAAATAAGGTAAAAAAGCAAAAACAATAATAGGATAAACATATAAATGACAAAAAAAACGCAAAACAAAAGACACATAAAAAAATACCCTCATAAAAACATGAATAAATAGGATATAAAATAAGAAAGGTAAATACTAGCAGGAATTTTGTAAAGAAAATAATAGTTTTTGTTCTGAACAGTGATATTTCATTCAAAAAAACAAAAAAATCCTCTTAATAATTAATAAAAAAAGAAGTTCGTAATATAAAAACACTTTTTTTGCTCCGAATACTTTTAATATGCTACCTTGAGCATTGCAAATGAGAAAATGTAGCTCTGAAATGTAGCGAATAAGCCGAAAAATACCTGAGAAAGCTCGGCTGGATAACCATATGCACGAAATCGATCGCTGCTAAAATCGGTAACCCAAAGATAAGGCGGTACGAATCCCAGCGAATGGGCCTTTTGTCTTAAGCGTGACCCCGTCAGAATCAACTTCTTTTTTGAGGTCTAACACATCAATATCAAAATCCTCCAATTGTTTACGCAGTTCCTCTTGTTCATCGGCATTTAATTGGATTTTCCTCTCAAACGTACCGTTGTTAAATCCGTAGTTAGGACCAATAATTCGCCAATCTAGATAGATATGCTCGCCGAGACGCCATTGGCTACCAATAGCTAGTCCGGCTGTCAAGGCATTTAAGGCACCCGAAATCGGAACTTCCTTTTGGTAATCTGGCTCTTCAACCGACAGTATGGTGCTGAGGCTATACCGTGCATATTTTACAAAAGGAGCAAAGTAGAATCCTCTGAGAGCATCGTTATTACCGAGATAGAAGCGTATTTCCGGCGTAAAGGAAAATGCTCCAAATTTCGCTCCCCCCAGAATGTCATTTGGATCCTCAATAGCAGATTCCCATATCGAGCGGAAGGGAAGCCCAGATTTAGGACGAAGACTTAATGTCGCATTTAGTGATATGCGTTGCTGAATCGCCTTTTCATATTCGAATGCAACATTGCCAGCCGCCAATGGTAAGATATTTAATTTAATTAAATTGGTATTTTCCTGTGCTTTTAATCCCGACATCGTCAATATTCCGATGATAAGTGTAACTAGGTAGTGATGTTTCATGTTGATACTTTAAACTGATCCAGCCCATTGACGTAGATAAACAAACCCAAACCGTAGCATGTCTAAATTCCTTTATCCCAATAACGTTATTTAATAGGACTTATTTTATCTCATTAAGAACACAAGAGGCAAATATAAGGTTTTTACTAAGAGAACATTATAGTGTTTTTATTTATTTGTCTTTTTTGAATAGATTAAAAGCTTGTGCGAGATGCGGTAAAGGTCACTTCTCTGAAAAATTTTGTATTTATAAACTATCGATACCACTGTTTTGTTATATCTATGAATAAATCCAATAAAAAATGGTGGACACTACAGCTACACGAATCTCAATTAATGCGCAGCTGAAGAGGGCGAGATCATTGGAATCAGATGGTTGTACCGAAGAAGCAATAAAAGATTATCGGGCTATTATCACAAAAGATAGGCTAAATGTGGATGCCTACAATCGATTGATGGTCCTTTTTCGTAAGCAAAAAGATTACAAAAAAGAACATCAGATCATAAAAAAGGCGCTCCATGCTTTTGAAAAAGAGATCAAAGAGAATCAGCGCGAGTGGAAAAAAACAAATCGAAAATCTGCTGATCTAAGTGAAAATTTAGCCAAAGCATTGGGCTTGCTGGACAATCTTGGTGACCCGGTCTATGACGACCCTCAGATGATGACCTGGCGAAAGCGCCTACGCGTGGTGGAACAAAAACTGAAATAATATATTGGCCAGATTCGGCCAAATTTAGGCCAATTATATAAAATCCAACAGCATCTTTCCCGATAACTTTGTCGTATAGTTAAACAAGGTTATCATGAAAGAAAAAGTACAAAAAATTATTGCGAAAGTCGTCTCTGAGCACTCGGCTGACCCGATTGCCGATGACGATAGACAAGTGAACAGGCTATACTTCAACTACGCAGGTATGTATCTATTCCCCCTATTTCCGATGGGGGATCTGTCCGTCGTTCTCCATGAATTGAGGCGGACCTGGAAGAAATATGCCGAAAAACGGCATAGCGTCAAGCAACAGCATGTTGTTTTTAAAGGAGTAAAGAAATGAGGCGGGATCTTTCTCTTGTTTCTATTGGTGTGGGCATATTTTTCTTTTTACGGTCCGCCAACGGCCAGGTAAGAGATACGGTACAGCCTATGAACCTGGCAGAAATATGGGAGTCGATAGCTTCCCATAACCACCAGCTACAGTTACAGGGTCTCAAGGGTGTAGCTGCTTCTCTTGCCATTATTGAGGCGAAAGATCAGTATTTACCTACGATTTCTCTCAACGGGGATTTTAAACTCAACACTAAATTTCTCCTGTATCCAGAAGGACTATTCTCTGCTCCACAGGATGTGCCGGTATCCGGTTATGGCTATGGGCTGGGTTACAATCTAAACCTCAATCTTTACAACGGTGGTCTCGATAAAAGAAATATTCAGCTAAAAAAGGAGGAAAAGTTGGCCATGCAATTTGAATATGAATTGCAGCACAGCAATCTAAAGTATATAACTGCTGTCGCTTATTATGAACTATACAAATTCATAAAATTCAAGGAATTTATTTCTGCCGAAATATCCGCTGAACAACGCCAGCTATCGACAATCGAACATCTCTACAAGAATGGAATTGTCTTAAAGAGTGATGTGCTGCGAATTGCTGTTAAATTGGACAATTTAGAACTCCGCCGGTCAGAAGTACTCAAAAGAATTGACCTTACGAAACAGAAACTGAATGTGCTCATGGGCCGCGGCGAAATGGAATCACTTCAGATAGCACTTCAAGAAGACATGAACCCTGATCTGCAGGATGTACATACATACGGTGATTATGTTGGCATTGCCCAACAAGAGTCTCAGGAATTTAAAATCATTGAATCCACTATCAAAACCAGTGAATTAAAACTAAGACAAGTGAAATCTGCCACACGGCCAAAGCTCTACTTATACTCGAACTATAGCTACACCTATCCGCAGATCTCATTCTATCCATATAGCAATAATTTATGGGGATTTGGGCAGACGGGGCTCAAAATGCAATGGTCTATTGACAATGCATTCAAAAGTAAACATGCTGTCGCACAGGCCAACATACATATCGAGGAACAAAAGTCAGTCATGCAGATCAAACAGGAAGAGGTTAACCTGAAGATCAGACAGGCATTTCTACAACGCGAACAGGCTCAACAACAGGTAATAACAGCTGAGAAAAACATCGCGCAAAACACCGAAACTGTCCGGGTCATCAAAAACAGTTACCTCAATCAGGAGTCCATGCTGACGGATCTATTAGAAGCAGAAAATGCGTTGCTCGAAGCCAAGTTTAACCACATATCTGCGTTGGTCGAATTAAAACTAAACCACATCCAATTGTTGGCGATAACAGGGATACTTTAAAAGATATCAGATAATGAATAAGAATAGAATAGATAAGGTCGTGGTCATCTCCACGAAGTACTTTGGTATTGTCTTGCTTACGGGCATGCTAGGCTGGGCAATGCTCTACCTGTGGCGAAATTTACAGTATGAGCAGACAAATGATGCACAAATAGATGCCTACTTATCGCCCATAAGTGCCAAAGTGGGTGGATATATCAGTAAAATTTATTACAACGATAACCAACAGGTACATCAAGGCGATACACTTGTATTGATTGAAAAAGATGAGTATCGACTCAAACAGAAGGCCGCTGCAGCCGAGTTGTTAAGTTCGCGTACGAAACTGCCGATCTTGGCGGCAAGTGAAGAGACACAATCCAAAAACATTGCTGTAATCAGTGCCCAATTAATGGGGGTCCAGGCAAAATTAGAGCAACAACGCAAAGAGTTTGAACGATATAAAAACCTGCTGGCAGATGAATCAACCACACAACAAAAGTTTGACCTCGTGAATACAACACTACTGAGCCAACAATCTGACTATGCCCAGACAATAGCTTCTCTTGAGGCCGCCAAATCAAAACTCAAGGATATACAAGCTCAGCGGGCTGCAATTGCCGCTGAAATAAATATTAAAACGGCGCTATTGGAGCGACAAGAACTTGATCTTCGGTACACCGTAATAACGGCACCTTTTGACGGTCGTATTGGTAAGAAAACCATTCAACAAGGACAGCTTGTGCAGCCGGGACAAACATTGGCTTTTTTGCTTAATGAGGCCGAAAAAAAATGGGTAATCGCTAATTTCAAAGAAACACAGATCAAGTCATTTCATATCGGACAGCGGGTTGCTATAGAAACAGACGCTTACCCCGAAGAAGTATTCTCTGGAGTAATCGAATCTCTTTCGCCAACGACAGGAGCACGTTACTCGTTGTTGCCACCGGATAACGCTACGGGTAATTTTGTAAAAATCATCCAACGCATCCCCGTCAGAATTAAATTGACCGATAAATCGGAGATGCTATCTAAACTCTCGCCAGGAATGAATGCCAATGTTTATGTTTTAAAGAAATAACTATGCAAGCACATAAAATACCTTTATTTAAATACTGGGTCTCGGAAGGTCTCGCACGAGCGGTTATCTTTGCGATATTGATGACATCACTTTGCTGTTTTGCCTTATATAGCAGTCCTGTAACCATTATGGGATTCTACGGTATCGATGCTACGGCCATGCAATACGGAATGGTGGTTATTTATGGCTCGACCGTAACTTTCCTGGCGCTAGATGTTCGCATCGTAAAACGCTTTGCTTCCCGGGGCTATTTGCTCCTGGCCCTCGCCATCAATGGGATATGTGCCTTGATCTGCTTCTATAGCAGAAATTGGACAATATTTCTAATCGGCCAATTTTTACAGGGGATGACATGTGCTCTTTTGTCAGGTATCGTACTCAACCTAATCTTTCCACGGCTGGAGTCGACCAGAGCAAGGGTAATTGGCTATACTATTTTATATGCTGGTATACAGATT
>JAQZAZ010000165.1 GCA_029239355.1 Sphingobacterium sp. | reverse complement strand
ATCTAATTTGAGATTTGTGCAAATAAAGGGAATTCTAAAAGGAATGACAATAATTTCTTGCAAAAAAGACAAAAAAAATAGATTTCGCCTTAATATATAAGTGTATTGTCCTATTTTCAATCCCGCTGTAATCGTTCTGAAAAGGCTTCCTTCTTGTAAGAAGGATATTTAACAGAGCTTTAAAACTTCGTTTTTCTTCACTTCAATAATTTCTACAGTTCACTTCGGTTTGTTCTGCTTCGAAAACACATTCGAAAAAAGAGAAAATACAGCATCCGAAACCTTCAAAGTAAAATAGGTTATGTATATTCGCCTATTCAAAATGGGGTAATTTACCCCTAATTTTGTTTAAATATAATAATAATGAAAAGAAGTCTTTTTAGAATAGCCTTTTTTGGTCTGTTATTACCATTTGCATCTTGTTCAGTTATGAAAGATTCCGCAAAAACAACCAACAGCTTCCCTAAACTCAGTTTAGAAGCACATCGTGGCGGACGTGGCCTGTACCCCGAAGAATCCATTGCAGCAATGAAAAATGCAATTGACCTGCCCCAAGTAACAACACTGGAAATGGATTGCCACATTACAAAAGATCGGAAAGTCGTTGTTTTTCATGACGATTATCTCAATCCCAAATTTGTGTTAAAACCAGATGGCACTGAAATTCCCGAAAAAGATAAATCATTGAAAATATATGCAATGAACTATAAAGAGCTGATCAAGTACGATATTGGTTCCAAATTTTATAAGGAGTTTCCCGAACAGAAAAAACAAGTTACACGTATTGCAAAACTCGCCGACCTCATCGATAGTACAGAAGCCTATGCCCTCCAAAAGAGATCAGCACCTATGTTTTATAATATCGAGGTGAAAAGTAAAGAGGATAAAGACGGCATCTATCATCCTAGAGTGGAAGAATTCGTTGATTTAATGGTACAGGTTATTACAGAGAAAAAAATTGCAGCACGTACCGTCATTCAATCTTTTGATATCCGGGCAGTCAAGTATCTAAACAAAGCCTACCCACAATTAAAAGTATCTTACCTTATTGATGCCAACTATACAAAAAATACACAGGAGACAATCGCAGCATTGGGTTTTACACCTTTCATCATTAGCCCACACTATAAGCTGGTGACCAGCGAATTTGTCAAACAATACCATAAAGCGAATGTTAAGGTAATTCCATGGACGGTAAATAGTAAAACAGAGATTGAGCAATTGAAGGCGCTGAAAGTAGATGGAATTATCAGTGACTATCCCAATCTGTTTTAATCCTTGATTTCTTGACAACGAGCAAAGATCACCCTGTTCAATTCCCGATGATCTAAATCTGAAAAACCAAAATAAAGTAGCTTGCGCTGTCCACTACTCTATTTTGGTCTTACTTTTAATGGCTTTATCAATATACTCCCTACCTTTTTGAACTAAAAACTCTGCACGGTGGTAGTCCCACAAATTACAGATATTGTAAGGAATGTTGACAACAACATCCGGTCGGTAGAGATCAATAATCATACGGCTCATTTTTCTACGCATCACATAATAGGAAGCTTGTAGAATATCCAGAGAATTTGAGGTTTTTGTATCCAATTTTTTGATAACAGAATACTGTTTATCCGGTTTTGATTCCAGATTGACCGCTATAATTAAATTTTCCTTTCGTGTGACATGGTTGATGGGTAATGGATTGAGTACACCGCCATCCACATAGACATGGGTATCATCCTCTACTGCTGTAAAAACAGCGGGTATGGCAATAGAAGCCCGTATTGCGTCATACATGCTTCCAAAATCGAGTACGACTTCTTTTTCATAATTCAGATCGGTGGCAACAGCCTTGAATAAAATAGGAAACGTTTCGATATTGGCATCGGGAATAACCGATTTCAAGGCATTGAAGACCTTAATCCCTTTCATCATTCCCAGACCCTTCCAACTGAAATCCATCATATTGAAAACCGATTTCTTTGTTAAATTAAACATCCAATCTTCCAACACATCCATCTTTCCTTGGGCGTAAATGCCGCCGACTAATGCTCCTATGGAGCAGCCAACTATTTCATCTATCTCAAAGCCCATTTCCTCTAATTTCCGAATAACACCGATATGTACCAGCCCTCTTGCTCCGCCACCTCCAAGGACAAGTGTTACTTTACGATTCAAAAAATCTTTCTCTGACATATACTTAGACCTGCAATATAATGATGTTGACATTGGCACAACAATGTAATCCGATAATCACCGTTATTATATGTATTTTTGATTACAATATACGGAGTAAATTAAGAAATATGAAGATAGAAATTTGGTCGGACATCATTTGCCCATTTTGTTATATTGGTTTGACAAAGCTTGAGTCGGCCCTACAGGAGGGTGTGCAGGAAGTACAAGCGGAGATTACCTGGAAATCCTATCAGCTCAATCCAGAATTTCCCGAGGACGCTCCGGGAATGCCAACTTACGATTACCTTGTCCGTACAAAAGGGATGAGCATCGATGATGTCGTGGCAATGACGGCACAGCTCAGTAATCAAGGTAAGGAACTTGGTATCGCATTAAACTTTGATAAAGCAATTGTCGTAAATACCAAAAAAGCACATCGTCTCCTTCATTTTGCGCAGACCAATCAAAAAGGCACTGCTTTAAAAAAAGCATTGTTCAAAGCTCATTTTACAGATGGTTTAGATGTCAACGATAATGCAACCTTAGTTGAACTGACTAAACAAGTCGGCCTCTCCGCTCAAGGGGTACAGGAACTTTTGGAATCTGATAACTATGCTTATGATGTCAGTCAGGATATTCAGGAAGGTGTCAACCTTGGTCTTCGTGGTGTACCATTCTTTGTCTTTGACCGGAAATATGCGATTCCCGGTGCACAACCCATGGAAGTTTTTCACAATACGATCAAAGAGTGTTTGGCAAGCCAATCCGCCCCATTACAACAAAGAGGTGAAGAAGGGCCTTCTTGCGATCCTGAAACAGGAAAATGTGAGTAAAGAAAGAAAAAAGTTTTATTTTAATTTACTATTTTCGCAAGCTTATAACGACAAACAAATTTGGTATAAATGCAGTTAACCAAACTAGAAATAAAAGGATTTAAGAGTTTCGGAGACAAGATCACGATCAACTTCAATGACGGTGTCACCGCAATTGTTGGACCAAACGGATGTGGGAAGTCCAATGTAGTGGACGCAATACGCTGGGTACTTGGTGAACAAAGTACAAAGATGCTACGCTCTGATAAAATGGAGAACATTATTTTTAACGGAACGAAAAATAGAAAACCAGCCAATCTTGCCGAAGTTTCCCTAACCTTCAACAACAATAATAATATCCTCCCAACGGAATTCTCTACCGTTACAGTTACACGTAAACTATTCCGCAATGGAGATAGTGAATACCGTTTGAATGACGTAAAATGCCGTTTAAAAGATATCACCGATTTATTTTTGGATACTGGAGTTGGTGCGGATAGCTATTCTATTATCGAATTGAAAATGATTGACGAGATCATCAACAACAAAGATAATTCGCGTAGAAATCTTTTTGAGGAAGCCTCTGGAATCTCAAAATATAAGGTGCGCAAAAAACAGACGCTCACAAAATTGAGAGATACTGAAGCCGATCTCAGCCGGGTAGACGATCTACTCTATGAGATCACAAAAAATCTTAAATCATTAGAAAATCAAGCAAAAAAAGCAGAAAAATACACCTTACTTAAGCAAGAATATCGTCAAAGTAGCATTGATCTGGCTTATTATAGAATTGCTGATTTTTCGACAGAACTTGATAGGCTTCAAACACAGGAGTCTAAGATTCAGAAAGACACCGCTAATTCTCAACAATTGATCCTGAACGCAGAAACAGAATTGCAGTCACTACGTCAGGTAAATTTGGAGCAGGAGAAAAACCTCTCCGTACAGCAAAAGGCGACGCAGGAATTTATCAACAAAATCCGTGGTTACGAATCGGAAAAGAAGATCAAAAATGAAAAAGTAAAAAATCTCCAGGACAAAGAAAATAGATTAAATCTGGACATCAATAGCGACAAGCAACAGCTTAATCACGTTCTTTATACCATAAAAAGATTAAACGAGGAGTTGTTTGATGAACAGAATAAACTTGATTCATTAAAAGATAACCTGGAGTCCAATAAATCTGAAGTAGATGCCTTACGTGGTCAGCAACAGTCTGCCAAGGGCAAATTGGATATCTTCAATAAAAGCAATGCTGAGCTTCAGGCCAAAATTTATAAACTGGAGAAAGATTTAGCTGTTTTTAATATTCAAAAAGAAGCCCTTCTTCAGGAAGCCGTGCGCAATAGCGTGGATACCGAAGCAAAGGAAGCCGAATTACTTCAATTTGACAATGCTGTAGCTGAATTGGAAGGTCGTGTTGAGGCCCAACAAGCACAGTATGAATCGGCCAATGAGCTTGAGGAAGAGCTACAGGGCCAAATTCTTCAATGCCAGACAAATCTGGAGGAGTTTAAAGCACAACTTGCGAAAGACCTCAGGTTGGTTGATGCCAAACAGAATGAATATAACCTGACAAAATCCCTTATTGACAACTTAGAGGGCTTCCCGGATTCCATCCGATTTTTAAAGAAAAATGCAGGCTGGAAAAAGCAACCACCGCTGTTCTCGGATGTATTGTTCTGTCAGGAAGATTATCGCGTTGCAATTGAAAATTACCTGGAACCGATCATGAACCATTATGTTGTCGAAACACAACAAGATGCCGTTCAAGCGATCCAGCTACTGAGTGATGCAGCAAAAGGTCGAGCTCATTTCTTCGTATTGGAAGCAATTGATTCCGCAGTTACTTCTCCCGTCCCTCCAAATAATAATCTCATGTCTGCTTTGGATGTGATCACCGTGGATGAAAAATATAAAGCTCTTTGTACCCTACTCCTTCAGCATGTCTATATATTAAAGCAGGAAGGCGAAAAGGAACTGGAACAAGAGCTACCGGAAACAGGTCGAGTGGTTCTGCAAAAGAATGGTCGCTATGCCAAACATCATTTGGGACTTTCGGGTGGATCTGTCGGATTATTTGAGGGAAAACGCATCGGTAGAGCTAAAAACCTCGAGGTTCTCGCACAGGAAATTAAAACGCTCAATCAAGAGATTACAAAACTTGAAGACAAGATAACAGCCGAAACAGCGCGCGTGGAGGCTTTACGCAGCAACTCGCAAAAAGAACGCATTGATGAACTCCGTTTTCTACTCAATAGACTTAACAATGAGCTGATCACGGTAAAAACGAAACAGGAGCAATACCAGTCTTTCATCAACAATTCGCAGGTCCGTAAAAAAGATATCCAGGAAAAAATTGCAGGTATCGAAACCGATCTTACTCTTGCCGAACCTCAGCTGCAGGAATTGCGCGTACAAAAAGATCAGAGTGTAGCCGAGCTATCGGAATTACAGGATCAATTCCATGAAATTTCAGAGATTTTGAATGAAAAATCTATCGCTTATAATCAGGAAAATATCAGCTATCATCAGCAATTAAATAAAGTTTCTAACATTACAAAGGATCTGGAATTCAGAGAGACCCAAAAAGATGATTATGAAATCCGTATCGAGCGAAATAGCGTCGAACTTGTTGAAATACAAGAAGCATTGCGCACGACTATTCCGTTTGAGGACGAAGAAGATGCGGATTTGATTGCCATGTATGAGCAAAAGATTGCATTAGAAGACGGTCTAAAGGAGCTGGAAGAAAAGTACTATGCAGACAAGCAACAGATCAATAATTTGGAGGATGCTCTCACTCAGCAACGCCGATCAAAAGAGCAGAGTGATTTTCTTATCGGTGAGATTAAAGATAAGAAAACCGCCTTACAAATTGATCTCAACACGCTAAAGGAACGCCTCTCCGTAGAATTTAATATCGAGCTAAAAGACCTGATTGAACGTGAAGATGTACCAGAAATTGTGGAAGATCAATCCACCTTAGCGGCAAAATGCAGCAAACTCAAAAAGCAGCTTGATGAATTTGGAACGATTAATTTAATGGCCAAAGAAGCCTTTGATGAGATGAATGAGCGCTACGACTTTATCAATAAAGAAAAGGCAGATCTGACCGAGGCAAAAGGTTCTTTAATGGCTACCATTAAGGAGATCGACGACACCGCCAAAGTGCAGTTTATGTTTACTTTCAATGCCGTAAGAGACAATTTTATTAAGGTATTCCGCTCATTATTTAATGAGGAGGACAGCTGTGACCTCATCTTGACCGATCCAAGCAATCCGTTGGATTCGGATATTGATATCATTGCTCAGCCAAAAGGAAAACGTCCGCTGTCAATCAACCAGCTTTCGGGAGGTGAGAAAACGTTGACTTCAACAGCGTTATTATTTTCACTCTATCTCTCAAAACCAGCACCTTTCTGTATTTTCGATGAGGTAGATGCACCTTTGGATGATACGAATATTGATAAATTCAATAATATCATTCGCGATTTCTCCAAAAACTCACAATTTATCGTTGTATCCCACAATAAAAAAACAATAGCAAGTACTGATATTATCTATGGTGTGACCATGGTAGAACAAGGGGTCTCGCGTGTTGTTGCCGTAGATTTAAGGGAAGTAGCATAAACATATAGATATAGAAAAATAGCAAAGCCCTACAATTTATGTAGGGCTTTTTTCCGGTTCATAGTTTTCTTGCCATTAATCAAATTCCTAATCATCAGGAAGTATTCGCCCTGTCATTAAAGTTTGTTCCTTCTAGCCTAGCAAAAAAATAAAAAGCCCAGAGTGGGGAACTCTGAGCTTTCGTTAGCCATATATTAACCTATTTTATGAAAAGTATTTGTAATTAAAACGACGCTTGTTTCAATTAATTATATGGTTACTAATCCTTTAACATTTTTTAACATTTACACAATATCGTATCGAGTAAATGGCATGCTTTAGCTACAAATCCAAATCAGCAGACATTAAGAACGATCCGAAATTGCATAAACAATTCATGAGAAATAATAAAGCCCGAAGTTGAGAACTCCGAGCTTACCTAACCAATTATTAACCTAAATTTATGAAAAGTCTAATTCTACTCAAAGCAATATTTTGTATCACTTTACCTTATAACGTTTACTTTTCCATTCATAGTACATGCACTGATCGGATTTATCTCAATTTTGACATTATTTAACATTTCATTAAGTAACTTTAGTTAATAAAGTTAAAATCAAAATATATTTATGGCAGAATACGATTTAAAAGAGCTTCAAAAAATCCGTCAAAACAAAGATGTGCTTGATTATTTAGAGCAGCATGGAATTATAGAAATTGAAAAATTTAACGTTATCTATGATTATGAAAAAGAGCTCTACGAGCTACAGGTTAGCTTGCTCAAATTACAATATGACATTATCGAGAAAGGAAAGCGTGTCGTTATTATATTTGAGGGTAGGGACGCTGCTGGAAAGGGAGGTACCATTGGGCGTGTGACGGAACATCTCAATCCCAAAAAGGTACGAGTGGTAGCTTTACCTAAGCCAACTCCGGAGGAAAATGGACAATGGTATTTTCAACGATATATTAAACATCTGCCTAATGCCGGAGAAATAGTAATTTTCGACCGTAGTTATTATAACCGTGCTGTGGTAGAACCTGTATTCGACTTTTGTACCAAAGAACAGCACGAATTATTCATGAAACAAGTGCCTGAATTTGAAAAGCAGCTGATTGACGATGGTATTATATTAGTCAAGTTATTTCTCAGCATTAACAAAGAAGAGCAAGCTGAACGGCTGAAAGAAAGGCAAGAGGATATTCTAAAACGTTGGAAGGTTGGAGTTTTAGATCAGCAGGCGCAGGAAAAATGGGATGTTTACACGGGTTATATTAAAAATCTCTTTAAAACAACGGGAACCAAAAAGTCTCCTTGGTTTGAAATTGATAAAGACAATAAAAAGAAAGCCCGATTGGCTTCATTTCGGGTAATTATCAATGCAATTGTCGGTAATGAACAAGAGAAACTAGATTCATTTGTCAATAAGTATGAGTAGATCGTATCTTTATAAGCTACCTCTAGAAAGATGGTATCTTTCTAGAGGTGCTTTTATTTACAGTTTGTCGGTATTTAGACCAGTATTGTTGTAACAATCCTGGGGCCAGCCATTTGTACAGAAGCCGGCATCTCGTTGTCGAATTTTTTGAAGTTTTCAATAAACAGCTTTGCCAAACGTTTGGCTTGCATATCATAAGCTTCATTATTATTCCATAGTCCCCTGGCATCCAGGATCTGTTCAGGAACAAATTCGCCGCAGCTTGTTGGATAATCCAATCCAAAGATCTCATGTTTATTAAATCGAGACTCCAATAATGAACCGTCCATTGCGGCGCGAATTAAAGCCCGGGTATAGTTCAATTTAATCCGGCGTCCGATACCGTATGGCCCGGCAATCCAACCTGTATTGACCAACCATACTTTAATATCAGGGTTTTGTTCCAATTTAGCGCGCAGTAAAGAAGCATACCTCGCCGGATGTAAAGGTAAGAATGCCTGGCCGAAACAGGTGGAGAAAGCTGCTGTGGGTTCCTTTACACCCACTTCTGTACCGGCGACTTTCGCTGTATAACCACTCACAAAATGATACACAGCCTGATCTACCGTCAACAGGGAAATGGGTGGCAATACACCAAAGGCATCCGCTGTCAGGAAGAAAATGTTTTCAGGGGCATTACCCACGCCAGACATTTCAGCGTTTTCCATGAAATCTATCGGATAGGAAACCCGCGTATTCTCTGTTTTACTGATATCACCATAATCTGGCCGGTCAAACTCGTCCAAAACAACATTCTCTAACAATGAACCAAAACGGATGGCATGATAGATCTCTGGTTCCTTCTCCTCCGTGAGCCCAACACATTTTGCATAACACCCACCTTCAAAGTTAAAAATACCTTTTTCGCTCCAACCGTGTTCATCATCACCGATCAACTTTCTATATTTATCAGCCGATAGCGTCGTCTTGCCCGTCCCTGAAAGCCCGAAAAATAAAGCCGTTTTGCCATCCTGGGAGGTGTTCGCTGAACAGTGCATAGATAATACATTATGTTCTAATGGCAAAATAAAGTTCAGGATGGAAAAGATACTTTTTTTGATTTCACCAGTATATCCAGTCCCTGCAATCAATACTATTCTTTTTGTAAAATTTATTGCTACAAAATTTTCGTTACGGATACCGTAATGCTGCGGATTCTCAATAAGCAATGTTGGCGCGGCTAGTATCGACCATTGTGGTTGATGATTGATATCTTCCTTCGGTCTCAAGAACAGGTTATTCGCAAAAATGCTTTGGTATGCTGTCTCTGTGATAACACGAATGGATAATTGATATGCTGGGTCCGCCCCGGCTGCACAATCCCTAACATAAATTGTTTTCTTGCTCAAGTGTGTACCAACCATCGAGAATAATGCATCAAAATTGGCCGGAGTCATGGGCTGGTTTATTTCTCCCCACCATACAGTATCCTTGGTTAGGGAATCCTCGACCAAAAAACGGTCTTTGGGAGATCTTCCAGTAAATTTTCCTGTATCAGCAGCCAATGCTCCAGTATCAGATAGTTTTCCCTCTTGATTCGCTAGAGCATGTTCAACAAGCGCTGAAACAGGTAATTGATAAAATACAGTTCCTGTATGATCAATTTTCAAATATTTCAAATCAGGCGCGTTTCCAATGTTACCCTTTTTCATATTTTTTGTTTGTTTTAAAATGTGCCCAAAGTTAA
>JAQZAZ010000164.1 GCA_029239355.1 Sphingobacterium sp. | reverse complement strand
TTTGCAAAATATTATGGAGAATAAAAAAGTAGCTTTTTATACACTTGGATGTAAACTGAATTATTCGGAGACATCATCCATAGGACGTTTATTTAAGGATGCGGGCTATGATACAACAGCTTTCAATAGCCGTGCGGACGTCTATGTAATCAATACATGTTCTGTAACGGACAATGCGGACAAGAAGTGTAGAAAAGTGGTCAAGGAAGCGTTAAAGCATTCTCCGAATGCCTATATTACCATTGTAGGGTGTTATGCCCAGCTAAAACCTAAAGAAATCGCAGAAATTCCGGGGGTAGACATGGTGTTGGGAGCTGCCGAGAAATTCAACATCATTGAGCATATCAATGATTTGACCAAGCAAGAAAAGACAATAGTTTATAATGGCCCTATTGACGAGACCAACCAATTTGTATCCGCTTATTCCATTGGCGACCGTACTCGGACATTTTTAAAAGTTCAGGATGGATGTGATTATTCCTGCACTTTCTGTACCATCCCTTTGGCGCGTGGTGGAAGCCGCTCAGGAAAGATTGAAGAGATTGTCATGCAAGCGGAAGAGATCGCTGCTTCAGGTGTAAAAGAAATTGTACTGACAGGGGTTAATATTGGTGATTTTGGTATTCGGGACGGGAAACGAGAAGACCGCTTCCTGGATTTGGTAAAAGCACTGGATGAGGTTGATGGTATTGATAGAATACGTATATCCTCTATAGAACCTAATCTCCTTTCCAATGATATTATCGAATTTGTCGCGCAATCCAAACGATTTGTTCCCCATTTCCACATGCCGCTGCAATCTGGAAACAATAAAATTCTAAGTTTAATGCGTAGAAGGTACAAAAGAGAGCTATATACTGAACGTGTACAATTTATCAAATCTTTAATGCCGAATTGTTGTATAGGTGTTGACGTGATTGTTGGATTTCCTGGAGAAACACGTGAGGACTTTATAGATACCTATAATTTTCTGAACGATATGGATATTTCCTATTTGCACGTTTTTACCTATTCTGAACGAGAAAATACGATTGCAGCCCAAATGGAAGGAGCTGTACCGGGGGCACAACGTAGTGATAGAAGTAAGATGTTACATATTCTTTCAGAGAAGAAACGTCGCGCTTTTTATGAATCACAGATTGGAGCTCAGGGAGATGTCCTTTTCGAAGCAGATGAAAAAGACGGCTATATGCATGGTTTCTCCAAAAATTATGTCAAGGTGAGGACTTTGTATGATCCGTTATTGGTGAACGAGGTTGTACCAGTCAAATTTATGGAGGTAACAGATACTTGTGAAGTTGAAGTCGAGGAGGTTCCTGAAACATTAGTACATTAATTTTTTAAGAATCATACATTAACAAAAAGGGCAATCTTTTATAAGATTGTCCTTTTCGTTAATGAAAAGCTCCATTTCAAGATCTTTCGATCATGGGTGATTTTCTAATCAATATGATGGTATAGAATGTCAGAGATCATGTTTTGAAATGTACGTTTTTGATTAGTGCACACTGCTTTTTGCTGCATTTAACCAGATCACTGTCCCTAAAATCAAAAGAACACCGATCCATTGTACAAACGAAACAGATTCATGTAATATAAAATAAGACATAAAAGTAGCTACAGGCAATTCTGCAGAACTTAATATGCCACCTAAAGAGAAGCCTGTTTTCGGTAAACCATAAGCAAATAGCAATGGTGGAATGACAGTACCAAATAAAGATAGGATCAGCCCAAAATGTAAAAAATTAGTGTCAAACTGACCATTGAATAAATAGTTCGGTGGAAATAACGTGAAAATCAAAATGCAGGAACCTGTTACCATGATCGCACTTTTCTGTACTGGATGATAATCATTGCCCACACGGCCATTCACGATCATGAATACAGAATAAGCTGTCGCCGCCAAAAAACCAAATAATAGACCGGTTAAGTTTAAGTCTTTTAATCCTTTTTCAATCAGTCCAGTTGCTAATAATGTCGCAATCAGCACGATTCCAATACCGATCAAATTGTTTTTTGATGGTTTTGTTTTGAAAAAGATAAATTCAATGACCACACCGATCCATATATACTGCATCAGTAGGACAATAGCAAGAGATGCCGGCACCAGTTGTACACATTTATAGTATAAAATACTTACTAGTCCTGTGGAGGTGCCGCTAATTAAGATTTTGATCCATGAAGATTTTTTTGTTGAAGATTGAAAGGTTGTGGCCGAAAATACCTTGATCGCAATAAAGATAAGCCAAAGTATAAGCATGCCGAATAACACCTGAATCCCTGTTACCTCACCCAAAGTAAGTCCCTGGCCGTATGCTTTTTTTACAAATGTTGATAGTATTCCAAAACTACTCGCCCCTAAAAAGACTGCTAATGCACCTTTTAATTTTTCCATTCTCAAACAAATTAAGGCGCAAAGTTACGATTTCTGAACAATTCTTTTTCTGATCCATCGTTCTTGGTAGGGAAAAAGGATAAATCCTGACTACTCAGCGTATGGAAATAATCCTGTATGACTAATAGCTTATAAATAAAATAGAGAGAATGAATAAATTGTTTGTTATGAAGGGGGTAAATAGGTTGTATATCAGAGGCAATTTATTTAAGTTTGTCTTACAGGAAAGTAAATCGAACAGAATGATTGCTAAGTCTTATTTTATCTTCTTTTTAAGCGCACTACTATTCTTGAGCAGTTGTTCAACGAAGAAAAAAGTACTTACTTCTGGTTCTCGTTCCTCCAGTGGTTCGGTGTTGACAGATGCAAGTTCGGCGCGAGGAAAAACATTTTCTGGATCTCGTCTTGATAATTATGCCTCATTACTGAATGTAAATACGAAGAAGCTAAACCCACAGCTCTATTCTTTTATTGACGACTGGATGGGTATACCGCATCGAATGGGGGGACAGACCAAAAATGGAGTGGATTGTTCGGGTTTTGTTAATCTGCTTTATATCCAAGTGTACAGGGGTAATCTCCCACGAACATCGCGTGATATGGAAGGTATCATAAAACGAAAAAGGACTGAGAAATTGGAAGAAGGGGACTTGGTGTTTTTCTCATTTGGCAGAAATGGAATAGACCATGTCGGCGTGTATTTGCACAATAACAAATTTGTTCATGTCTCGACACGCAAAGGCGTTATTATTTCTGATTTGACGGATAGCTGGTACGCCAAAACTTTCGTTGATGCAGGCTCTCCAAAGATCTAAAGGTGAAATCCATGTAGGTTTTATGTCATATCTTGATATAAACTTTTATACCCTATATAAATCCTTATTTTTGTCAAAATTTTATAGAAATGACAATAAAGAGTAAGAAGATTTTTTTAGGCCTTTGTATTATTGTGCCATTTTTAATGTATTGTGTTTATTATTACAGCAATATGATTAAAAACGCACCATTCCGTTTTGCTGATTTTGAATCAATTGAATTCAAATATGGTGAACCGAATCATATGGTCAATGAATATAATTCAAAAACGCGTATCTATAAATATTTGGACAAACAAGATTCATTAATTACGGATACTGTAAAGTTCACAAAAGATGATCTATTATATTTGCACCGCAAAGCAATGGAATTAGGGTTTTGGAATTTGGATACAGATATGACAGGTCCAGAATGGAAAAAGGACTCCACAAATTCTAAAGTACCTCGTTTTTATCTGGAATATAATTACAAAGATAAATCGAAACGTGTGACTTTGGATGCAGACTTTGCAGGTAATCCGCGGATGCATGATGCCGCCAAATCGATGATAGACGAAGTAAATCGTATGTTGGCGACTGCCCAAGCAAGATAATAACAATAAGTATATTTATTGAAAGAAGGAGAGATCAGACATTTGGTTTCTCCTTCTTTTTTTAGCTCTTTTTCTGTTTTAATGGGGAGCTGAGCTTATTCGATTCCGTTTCGTCTTGATTGTTTTAACCCAGTAATCTACCGCCACTAATTGAAAGATCAGATTGATGAATGAATTCTGAGGTCCAACAAAGACGGTGTCTTTAGGAGGAATAGACTTGGAGATTCTTTGTCGATAAACCAAAGTGTTCAAATAATTTCGTGCCATTATAATCCTAAAATTTGAATGAAAAGATGTCGGAAAACCTTATATCAAGTGGAGGACAAATTCATAATAAACGGTAAACTAACAAGGACTTGATACGGACCTTATTTGGATAAACACGTATAAAGCCCGATTTAAATCCCTATTATATAAGAACGAATTAAGTGTTATTTGTTAAGTAGGTCACCCTTTGATACGCGTTTATATTTACGAATTCTTTATATTCAATTGATATTGTCTTAATGGGAATAAGGTACTTTAGCGGCAAAACTAACGTTCGATATGAAAACATTTATGGCATTGGCCATTTCTTTGGCGCTAGCCCAGACAGTACAAGCACAAGAATTTGCAAAGGGAAAAGTTTTTCTAGATGTAAACAGAAACGGAAAATTAGATAAAAATGAGAAAGGGATGGCATCTGTTTCGGTAAGCAACGGTCGCGAAGTTGTTGCTACAGATAAAAATGGTAACTATCAATTACCAGTTGGAAATGATAATATCATTTTTGTCGTCAAACCTTCGGGATATGCAGTACCCGTGGATGAGAATAACCATCCAAAATTCTATTATATACACAAAGTTAATGGTAGCCCAACATCAAAATACCCCGGTGTTACTGCAACGGGTAAAATCCCTGCCAGCGTAAACTTTGCTTTGTATCAACAAGACGAACAACCCAATTTTTCTGCTTTTATTTTTGGAGACCCACAGGCTTATACTGAAGAAGAGTTGGGATTTTTCAAAGATGGGATCATTAATGAGATTGCGGACAAATCTGTCGCTAAATTTGGAATTAGCCTAGGTGATTTAGTTGGTGATGACCTTTCCCTCCAACCAAAATACAAGTCGGTCATTTCTACGATGGGACTACCTTGGTATAACGTTATGGGAAATCATGATATGAATTACGATGCCAACACCGACAGCCTTTCTGATGAGTCTTTTGAGCGTACTTTTGGTCCCAATAATTACTCCTTCAATTATGGAAATGCACACTTTATTGTATTAGATAATATCATTTATCCTAATCCTCGCACCGGGAAAGGGTATTTAGGTGGCTTCCGAAAAGATCAACTGGATTTTGTTGAGAACGATCTAAAACAGGTTGATAAAGATAAATTAATCGTCCTTTCCTTCCATATTCCGCTATATCATGAAAACTCTGATGTGTTTCGCAATGAAGACAGACAGCGTCTCTTTGATATTTTGGCTCCATTTCAGCACACGCTTTCACTATCAGCACACACACATTTTCAACGTCAATATTTTTATGGACAGAAAGATGGCTGGAAACAGGAACATGCCCACCATGAATATAATGTCGGTACCACATCTGGGGACTGGTATTCCGGTGAACTGAATGCTAAAGGAATTCCCGTTTCCACCATGCGTGACGGTACGCCAAAAGGATACGCAATTTTAAAAATTGACGGTAATCAATATAGTTTCGATTATAAAGTCGTGGGTAAGCCAGCAAGCTATCAGATAGACGTATATGGTGCTTCTGTGGTACCCGAAAAGTACACAAAAAGATATCCGATCTATGCAAATTTTTTCATTGGCAAAGAAGGTGATAAAGTGAGCTACAGAATCAATCAAGGTGACTGGAAAGCGATGGAATATGTGAATGAAAGTGACCCTGCGTTTTTAAAATCTCTGACGAAATACGATACCGCTGAGCAATTAATGACAACACGTCGCCCGTCTAATCCAGAAAAATCAAGTCATTTGTGGATGACAAATTTACCCAAACTTAAGGCGGGTAAATATCAGCTAGAAATCAGGGGAATTGATATGTTCAATAGAGAACATTTTGCAACAAAAAGTATTGTGGTAGAATAATTGAATATTCATTTTTCACAAAATAAAAGGCAATCCCACGATTGCCTTTTATTTTGTGAAAATGTTATAGGCCTATCTGAAGGAGATCAAAACTTCGCGTTCTTATCTTCCAATCCGATAGGGTCAGGTCTAGAAAAGAGACTTCTTCATCTGAGGATGCTGAGGTGCGTATCTGAGTGTAAATGCAGTCCAATAAATATTTAAATAACTATTTATCGAATTGTTTGAAGTTTAAAGTTTCCTTAAGATGGACTTAACATTGCAGTCCTATATTTGTGTAGAGTAATTTTTGATTCATAAAGAGTTAGGGTTAATGTGTAGATCTGTTGTGAAACACGTCTAAAAATTTAGTTTGTTTTTAAAGTGAAAAGGTAATCTCCCCGGATTACCTTTCACTGTTTTTATGCATATCAGTTTCTTTAGTCGCTAATTCAATACACTGATCTGCTGTGTCCTTATCAATTGTCTGAAATCATCCGAAGCAGGATTTTCAAAGATTTCCAGGTCAAAATATTTTGTGGCAGCAAAGAGGTGATCAAAGACATCGGAGACAATACCTTCATAATATTCCCAACGTATGTCATTGACAAAGAAGTAAAGTTCAATTGGAACGCCATGTTCGTTTGATGCCAATTGCCGTACCATTAGAGGCAGGGTTTTGTGAATCTGAGAGTTCTGGCGTAGGTAGGTAAGCGCATAAGCTCTGAACATGCCCAAATTGGTCATTTTCCTGCCGTTGATTGGATTCGGTGGGTCAATCTGGTGAATACGGTTAAATTCGTCTATTGTCTTCGCTCGGTCTTCGATATAAGGACGCAGTATCTGTATATGTTTTAGCCCTTCGATCTCCTCATTATCTAGAAATCGGACCGTGGAAATTTTAATATTAATCGCCCTTTTCAGCCTTCTTCCCCCAGATTGCTGCATGCCTCTATAATTTTTAAAAGAATCCGATAACAATGTATGTGTTGGAATTGTCGTGATGGTCTTGTCAAAGTTCTGCACTTTGACATTATTGAGGTTGATTTCTTTTACCGTTCCATCTGCTCCGTATTTGGGCATTTCAATCCAATCCCCGACGCGTATTGAGTCATTGGCAGATACCTGTATACTTGCAACGAAACCTAGGATGGTGTCTTTGAATACTAACATTAAGATGGCTGATGCCGCTCCTAAAGATAATAAAAATGACCATGGAGAACTCCCAGTCAAGATCGAGAAACAGATGGTGCCACCAATAAAGTACATGATAATCTGGCACACCTGTAAGTAGCTTTCCAACGGTTTGTCAGCAAAGGACTTTTTCGTGCGCAAGATATCACGTATACTTTTTAATAAGGAATGGACAATCAACAGGCTGACGACTGTAGTTGCAATAGCCAATAATTTATTGATGTTTTCCTTCCAATTTGGAAAACCCATAAAGATAATTGGAATGATATATTGCGCAACTAATATAGGGACAAAATGGGCTACCAGTTTTAAGGTTTTATTCCGAATCAATAAATCATCAAATCGGTTGGTGCTTCTCCGGATAGCTCTGATTGTCAGTAATAGAAGTGTTTTTTTGCTGAAATAATCGACAATGATCAAAAATAAGACAACCAACAACAATAAGATGATAGAGTTGATGAAATGATTGGTTTGGTTATCCAAACCTAGATTTTTAACCCATTGAAAAGTCCAGTTATAAATTTGGGATTGCGGATCCTTTAACAATTCCGTAGATGTGTTTTGCATCCTGCAAATATACAAAAAGCCGCATTTGCGGCTTTTTATTTATTTCGAATTTAGCGATTCAGGTTCATGTTTATGTCTAAAAAATAGCGCAAAAAGAACCGCGATCACCAGGGTATAGATTGCAAAGGCAAGCCAGATGTCGTGCCAATCCTTGAGCATAATCGTGTTGTTCAAGGTGCCATCAGGCAATAAGGCGATACTTTTTTCCTTCAGAAAATTAAGGAAATGCGTGTCGTTGACATTGGTGTCCAGGTATTGCGCAAGATCTTGCCCGCTCTGAAAGCTTTTAGTGAAATAATGATCAATAATCCAACCAGAAGTAAAACTGCCAAATACTGCGCCAAAACCATTCGTCATCATCATAAATAGACCTTGGGCAGAGCTACGAATACGCGAAGTGGTAGATGTTTCCACAAATAAGGAGCCTGAGATATTAAAAAAGTCAAATGCCATTCCGTAGACGATACAGGAAAGTACAATCATCCATAAGCCACCTGTCGGGTCTCCAAAAGAGAAAAGCCCAAAACGTAAGACCCAAGCAAACATAGAAATCAACATCACTTTTTTAATTCCGAATCTCTTCAGGAAAAATGGGATAGCCAGAATAAAAAGTGTTTCGGATATCTGTGAAATTGACATGATGATGGTTGAGTATTTCACAACGAAAGATTCCGTAAACTTCGGATAGAATTTAAACTCATCCAGAAATACATCTCCGTAAGCATTGGTCAACTGCAGTGCGGCCCCCAGGAACATGGAAAATATAAAGAACAGCGCCATTTTATAGTTTCCAAATAATTTAAACGCTTCCAGGCCCAACAGTTGTGTCCAAGACGCATTTTCCTGCTGTAATTTTTTAGGAGGACATTTTGGTAAAGTAAAGGCATAGAGACTTAAGGCTAAAGCTGCGGTTCCAGCAATGTAAAATTGGTAACCAGTTGCTTTATTGCCCGTTAGATTTGTGATCCACATGGCTACAATAAATCCAACGGTTCCAAAGACACGGATAGGCGGGAATGCTTTGACCAGATCATAATTGTTTTCATTTAATGCGGTATAAGCAATCGAGTTGGATAACGCTAATGTGGGCATATAAAAACACATGGCGGCGAGCATCGCATAAAAAAAGGTGTTGGGATCGTTTACCTGTGGTAAATAAAAAAGAACACCGGCATAACACAAATGAAGAGCAAAATATAGTCTTTCGGCATTTATCCAGCGGTCAGCAATTATCCCCATTAATGTTGGCATAAATAGCGAAGCTATCCCCATTGTCGCGAAGATAGCGCCAAATTGCGTACCATCCCATTGCTTTGTGCCAAACCAATAGTTAGCTATTGTAATCAACCATGCTCCCCAGACAAAAAACTGAAAGAAGCTCATAATGGTCAATCTTAATTTAATAGACATAAAACGATATTATTTAAAGTTTTGTTGCGCTTTAATGAAAGGAGTTATTTTCTTTTGGAAATTTCATCTCTAATCAATGCTGCTTGCTCGTAGTTCTCTTCCGTTAATGCTTGGTTGAGTGCTTGCTCCAATTGTTCATCTGTCAATGAAGAAAATGGGTTGATAGGCGATTTGGATGGCGTTTTTTCTTCGATCTCAACCATGCCAGGATCTTGCACCTTGTTGGCTTTGTCCAAATTTTCCAAAAAGGCGAACTCATGTCCCTCGATGATAATTCCCGCAGATGACATGATAAATTCGTAAGCATAAATTGGTGCTTCAAACCGGACTGCCAACGCAACGGCATCAGAGGTTCGTGCATCAATTTCGACCGTTTTGTCGCCGTCAGAACAAATAATCTTCGCATAGAAGATGCCTTCGATCAGGTTGTAGATGAGTACTTCGACGAGCTTAATACCAAAAGATTCAGCGAAAGATTGAAATAGGTCGTGCGTAAGGGGGCGGCTTGGAATCATTTTTTCAATCCGAATAGCAATGGCTTGAGCTTCATGGCTACCAATAATGATGGGCAATCTTCTGTTGCCCTCCACTTCTCCCAATACTAAGGCATAAGCCCCAGATTGTGTTTGACTATAGGATAAACCAACGATATCTAATCTGATTTTCTTCATTTTAATTCCAAAGCGGTCTACAAACTTAGATAAATTTGCT
>JAQZAZ010000163.1 GCA_029239355.1 Sphingobacterium sp. | reverse complement strand
AGATTTCGACAATCTAAAATTCGGAAAGATATTATCCGACCACATGCTGGTCGCAGACTATGATGATGGTGAATGGAAAGATGTCAGCATCGTCCCTTATGGAGATATCAGTATCAGTCCTTCAATGTCAGCTATACATTATGGTCAAGCGATCTTTGAAGGTGTTAAGGCTTATAAATTTGCAGACGGTACAGTGAGCATCTTTCGTCCAGACAGAAACTGGGAAAGATTTAATAAGTCTGCAGCCCGTCTTCAGATGCCTGAGGTCCCAGAAGAAATCTTCATGGATGGCCTAAGCAAACTATTGGATATTGACCGTGATTGGGTTCCTGCCAAAGAAGGTTCTTCTTTATATATCCGTCCATTTATGTTCGGTACTGAAGCTGCTTTGGGTGTACATCCATCCAAATCATACAAATTTATCATTATAACGGGGCCAGTGGGCGCTTACTATAGCAAACCCATTAGCTTAAAAGTTGAAACATACTATACACGTGCTGCCGAAGGCGGTGTTGGATTTTCGAAAAATGCGGGTAATTATGCATTGTCGCTTTATCCTACCCAATTGGCTAACGATGAAGGTTATGATCAAATTATGTGGACTGACGCTGCAGAGCATAAATACATTGAAGAGGCAGGTACTGCAAACTTAATTTTCCGTATTGGCGATACCATTATTACACCACATGGTGATACCATCTTACACGGTGTAACTCGTCGTACCATTATGGAATTAGCTGATAAATGGGGCTTTAAAACCGAACAGAGAAAGGTATCTGTACAAGAGCTTATCGAGGGTATCAAAGCAGGTACAGTAACTGAGGCATTCGCTGCCGGAACAGCTGCAACGATTACTCATATCAGCCGTATCGGTTTTGAAGGTCAAGACTACAACTTGCCGGCAGTTGAAGGCCGTGAGTTCTCCAACAAAGTATTGCATTATTTGAATGAGCTTCGCTACGGTAAAGTAGCTGATCCATTCGGATGGAATTACTTGGTAAAGTAGATCTTAAGAATATAAGAAAGGCAGCTGGGAATAACTAGCTGCCTTTTTTTATGAAAGTGTCTATTTTATATTGATAAGCATTTTTTCATTAATGTATTATGAATGAACGCGCTATTCCGGTTTTATCGATCAGCAAAAATTTTCAGCAGATTGTCATGACTATTGGTACTGATAAAAGCATAACGGTTTTATTGCCTTGAGATAGCACTAGCTCATTCCGTTATGATCAAGTAGCTTGCTGCTTATAAACGCAATAATCGCCGCTGTCTCGGTAGGTCGAAACCAAGAGGTGTCACCGTATTTTTTGAACCAGGTTATCTGTCTCTTTGCGTAGCGCCTCGAATTTTGCTTGATTTTATCCACAGCATCTTCCAAAGAGATATTACCATCGAGGTAGTCGAACAATTCGGCATAGCCTACCGTCAATAGAGCCGGTTTACTCCGAAATTGAAGCAATGACTTAACTTCTTCCAACAAACCCGTTTCCATCATACGATCTACCCGAAGATTGATCCGTTCGTACAATTGGGAACGCTCCATATTCAATCCGATCGTCAGGATATTAAATGGTCTTTTATCCACGTCTTTTTTATGATAAAACGACATGGGGTTGCCGGTAGCCTCAAATACTTCCAGGGCGCGCACGACACGTTGTGGATTGTCCACATCGGCGACTTGATAATAAGTAGGATCAATTGCTTTTAACCGTTCCTTCATCTTTTCAATACCCAATTGGGCCATTTCGTTGTTGAGTCTTTCACGCACCTCCTCCCCAGCTTTGGGAAGGTCATCCAGTCCTTCACAGAGTGCACGTACAAATAGTCCGGATCCCCCCACCATCACAACCACATCATGTTGCTCGAAAAGCTCATCCAGCAAGCGCAATGCCTCCCGTTCAAAATCTCCGGCAGAATAATCTTGGGCAATGGAATGCGAATTTATAAAGTGATGTGGAGCAGCGGCCAATTCTTCTGCATCCGGCTTTGCCGTACCGATGCTCATCTCCCGATAGAATTGGCGGGAATCGGCAGAAATGATTTCAGTCTTAAAGTATTGGGCCAATGAAATAGCCATTGCAGTTTTTCCAACGGCTGTCGGACCTACAATGGCTATCAGAGTTTTTTTATTTGCCATAATATTTGCTTCAAATGCTCAAATAAGCATCCAAAGGCATTTTCTATTAATATTCGTCTTCGTAGCCAGTGGATTCTTCACGTTCCTCCTCGCCTTCTCCCTCTTCCTCTTCATCGTCGCTGTCAAAGCCATCCAATTCATCCTCGTCATCCACCCCATATTGTGTTTCATCTTCCTCAACATACTCATCTTCCTCAACAGCATCAGCTACAGGGAAATTAGCGGCAGTCATGGTTTTAGGTACCTGACCAACAGACTTGAATAAAGCCGGGTAATCTTTACCGGCTTCTTCCTTCAATATTTTGATCAGCTCTACCTGAAAATCATAAGGACGGTCAAAATTATAGACGTAATAAAACTTTTGGTGCGGGTCATCAATAAACTTGCTCAGGCGAATATTCTCCATCAATAAGACCTCAGCATCTTTTTTACGCTGCGTGGGTTTAAATGCAATTTCTGTCCCTTTTTTCCATTGGTCATTGCTGACGTAAAAGGAGGAAGAAGCATCAGCCGCGTAGCCTGTTGTTTTGTGGATTTCCTCATGCATATCTAAAAATGTACTTTTGGAAGGCATATCAATTTCACGATATACATCTTCGTAATCTTCAAAAGTAACTCTAAATCTATAAATTGCCATCTTTTATGTATCCTTCTTTTTAGCAGTTTAAAATTAATACTATATTTTAAGAATTGGAAATTTCCAACGGGATTTCTTGTTTGACCACCAAGCCCATATCTCCGGCCTTTTTGATCAAATATTGATACGCTTCGATCCGGGAATTGGGAATCTCGCCCTCTAAAATAGCCTCGCGGATCAAATTTTTCAACTGTCCAACAACGCGGCCGGGAGCTAATCCAAAAAGCGTCATAATATCTTCACCGCTAATCGGGGGCTGCCAGTTTCGAATCTTGTCACGTTCTTCCACATCCTTTAGCTTCTGCTTGACAAGTTCAAAATTCTGACGGTATTTTTTCTTTTTAAATTCATTCTTAGTTGTCACGTCTGCATGGCACAATATCATCAGGGCATCGATATCATCATCTGCCTCAAACAACAAGCGCCTTACAGCGGAATCTGTCACAATATCCTGCGCAAGGACAATCGGGCGAAGATGCAATTGTACAAGTTTCTGTACAAACTTCATCTTTTCATTCAGCGGCAATTTCAGTTCAGCAAAAAGTTTGGGTACCATGCGTGCACCGCGGTCTTCATGTCCGTGAAAGGTCCAGCCCAATTTCTTATCGAAACGCTTTGTTGCCGGTTTAGCAATATCGTGCATAATAGCTGCCCAGCGCAACCAGAGATCCTCCGACAATTCGCACACATTATCCAAGACCTCCAATGTATGGTAAAAATTATCTTTATGCCCCTTTCCGTCAATAATATCAACCCCATGTAAGTTGTACATTGCTGGAAAGATCAGCGCTAATAAACCAGTATCAAAAAGGTATTTAAAGCCTACAGAAGGTTTGGAAGAGAGAATAATTTTATTGATTTCGTCAATAATCCGTTCCTTGGAAATGATCTTGATGCGTTCTTTCGTCTCTGTGATCGCCTTAATGGCCTCAATATCTATCTTAAAATTTAGCTGAGTCGCAAAACGGATCGCACGCATCATCCGCAATGGGTCATCCGAAAAAGTTTCTATGGGATCGAGCGGGGTCCGGATCATGCGGTGTTCAAGATCCTCTACACCATTAAATGGGTCTACCAAAGTACCATAATCAGCCTTATTTAATGAAAAAGCCATGGCGTTGATCGTAAAATCACGGCGATTTTGATCATCGCCCAACGTGCCATCCTCTACGATCGGCTTTCGGGAATTGGCCCGATAAGATTCTTTTCTTGCCCCCACAAACTCCACATTCAAGCCTTCAAAAACAAGCATTGCCGTTCCAAAATTTTTATAGACCGCAACTTTCGTATGCAGCTTTTCACCCAGCAATGTTGCAAAGTCAATACCACTTCCCACCACAACAATATCCACGTCATTCTTGAATGGACGCTTCATAATATAGTCACGTACATACCCTCCGATGACATAACACTCGGTATTTGTCTGCTCGGCGAGCTCTTTGATGATAGAAAATATTGGATGTTGTAAATTATCGTGCATAGTTAGAACGTGTGGTAAAAAACCAAACATTTTGCAAAAGTAGCAATTTTTTTAGTATTGGGTATAGCTATTGAGAATTGAGATTGATAATCATTTCCCCCTTTTAAGGTTCAGAGCCCTGATCACTGGATCATATAATCGCACGATAACAGCATGAACTTAAAAAATACATTTCAATCACCCCTTCGCCTAATCCCGATCTTTGGACAGTTTGCGGAATGCCAATGGATTCTTTAATAATTCAGCCTGTTCCCGGCGACGTTTTACAATATGAACTGCAGTAAAAATTGCTTCCACAAATGAGTCTGGCGACGCTAGATTTTTGCCCGCGATATCGTAACCTGTACCATGATCTGGTGAAGTACGAACAATAGGCAAACCCGCAGTATAATTTACACCAGCCCCTTTTGCGATATGCTTAAATGGAATCAGTCCTTGATCGTGATACATTGCCAATACAGCATCAAATTTTTCGTAAGCTCCTTTTGCGAAGAAACCATCGGCCGGGTAAGGGCCAAAACAGAAAATCCCCTGTTCATTGGCTTTTTCAACCGTTGGCCGAATAATCTGGTCGTCTTCAGTCCCGATAATGCCATGATCTCCAGCATGTGGATTAAGTCCCAAAACAGCTATTTTGGGTTTCTCTACCCAGAAATCCTTTTTCAAAGATTCATTCATCAGAACGAGCTTTTTCAAAATTGCCTCTTCGGTAATACTCGCAGCTACATCATGTAAAGGAATATGACCTGTTACCACACCGATGCGCAGCTCATCACAGACCATAAACATCAACACATCATCAGCTTCAACTTTGGCCTGCAAATATTCGGTATGGCCCGGAAATTGAAATCCTTCCTGCTGAATATTATGTTTGTTGATCGGTGCAGTCACCAATGCATCAATTTTGCCGGCCTTCAAATCCTCGATCGCTCTTTCCAGCGACAAGAAAGCGTACTTACCGCCAACTTCATTTTCCTCACCCAAAGTGATCTTGACGTCTTCCTGCCAGCAGTTAATCATATTCGCCCGCTTGGGATGGGCTTGTTCAGCATCATTGATTACATTAAAACTAAAATCGTTTATTCCTACCGCTTTTCGGTGAAAAGAGGCAACTTTTGTATTCCCATAAACAATTGGCGTGAAAAAATCGCACATACGTTGATCTACCAGTGACTTTATAATTACTTCAAGTCCAATGCCGTTAATATCCCCTACGGTAATTCCGATTTTTAGTTTATCACTCATTCTATTTTTAAATGCTTTGAATCAAAAATAGGGATTTTTTTTTAGTATTGAGTAGTTAGATATGCGTATTGAGATTTTGGCCGAACAAACCCAGGGCTTAAAAACTGTCTGCACTTTTGAATTTTTACTTTTGACTTTTTACTTTATAAAGCTTTTAAATTTCTAATTTTGCATCATGAGTACAGTTAGAGCAAAAAAACATTTAGGACAGCATTTCTTAAACGATAAGAATGCCGCACAACGTATTGTAGAAGCATTAGATCCTAAATTGGGTTTTAGCGAAGTACTCGAAGTCGGTCCGGGAATGGGGGTCCTTTCGGACTTTCTTTTGCAGAAAGAAGAATATGAGACCTATTTGATCGATGTTGATGACGAATCCATTGCCTACCTGGATGACAAATACCCACAATTGGGTAAAAGATTAATCCATGGCGATTTTCTAAACCTGGACTTTTCACAGTATTTCGGTGAAAAGATGGCTGTCATCGGCAATTTTCCCTATAATATTTCTTCTCAGATCCTTTTCAAGATCCTGGATGAACGCCAGCGTGTCGTTCAGATGACGGGCATGTTTCAAAAGGAGGTTGCCGAACGTTGCACAGCGAAAGCTGGCAGCAAAGAGTATGGCATCCTGAGTGTATTCTTACAAGCCTACTATAAAGTAGAATATCTATTTACGGTAAAGGCAGGCGCCTTTAATCCACCGCCCAAGGTGTTGTCCGGTGTCATTCGCATGACCCGAAATGACCGCGAACAATTAGCTTGCGATGAGAAGCTGTTTTGGAGGGTCGTGAAAGCGGGCTTCAATCAGCGTCGAAAAACCTTGCGCAACTCCCTTTCGGGTGTTGTCCCAAAAGATAAGATGTCGGACAATCCGCTTTATGAGCTACGAGCTGAACGGCTTACCGTAGATGATTTTGTCAGTCTGACCAACGAAATCGCAAACAGCCTCTAATTATGCATGCCACAGACAGTACATTCATCATCATTGGCGGCGGCATCGCAGGATTATGTGCTGCAATAGGACTCGCAAAATTAGGCATTGAAGCACATGTCTATGAAAGCGCTGCGGAGCTCAAAGGCATTGGGGCTGGGTTTGGACTTGCGGCCAACGCCATGCAGGCTTTAGAACAGCTCGGGTTAAAAGATGAAATCGTACCACTAGGACACTATCTTGACTCTTATAATGTTCTGGATGAAAAAGGGAATATTTTGGTGGAACCGAATACCCGATCAATCAGCCAGAAATATAAACAGGATAATTTTGCTATCCACCGTGCAGACCTGCATCAATTTCTTTTATCAAAAATTTCCGATCATAAAATTCATCTTGGCAAACGTGCGGCTTCCTTTGAACAGCTAGGGGAACAGATCCGTGTGCACTTTACCGATGGAAGCCAAGTTGTAGGTGACGCATTACTTGTTGCCGACGGTGTGCATTCCGTTTTACGTCAGCAGCTGATCCCTACATCAAGCCCCCGTTATTCGGGCTACACCTGCTGGCGGGCGACAATAGATAACAGTAGTATTCAGCTCAAAAAAAGTACCGAAACGTGGGGGGCGAAAGGCAGGTTTGGGATGACTCCCCTTGTCGGCAACCGTATTTATTGGTACGCCTGTATCAATAGTCGGCAACAAAATCCAACATTGAAAAACTGGACCACGGCAGAATTATTGGAGAATTTCAAGGATTACCACGCCCCGATCCCAACAATGTTATCGGAAACTAAAAATACTGAGCTCATCTGGAATGACATTATCGATATTGCGCCGTTACAACAACTTGCTTTTGGCCCGATCCTCTTGCTGGGAGATGCTGGTCACGCCACAACCCCCAATTTGGGACAAGGTGCCTGTCAGGCAATCGAAGATGTTGCTGTGCTGCTCGACGAACTGCGAACAGCAGCATCCATTACGTCAGCTTTCCAAGGATTCCAAAATCGTCGATTGGAACGGGTAAACTATATCTGCAATACCTCCTGGAAAATCGGAAAGATTGCCCAATGGGAAAATCCACTGCTGATAGGCACGCGTAATTTTTTGATGAAAATAATGCCCGACAGGCTCAAGCAGCAGCAGTTAAACAAATTATTGTCCGTGGACTTTATGCAAATCAATCGTAACGATGAAACCGGGATCTGAATCATTTCCCGTGTTCTCATCAACAACTAAAATATTGGATGAAAACTAACATTTTGATCGTGGACGACATTCACGAGGTCATGCTTGAAAAATTTGATCAGGCAGGCATCACTTATAACTATCAACCGGATATTAGCCGGGAGGAAGCCGAAAAAATTATATCCATGTATTCGGGCTTGGTCATTCGTTCCAAATTTCAGGTTGATCAAGCTTTTTTCGATCTAGCACCCAACCTGCGTTTTATTGCCCGGGCAGGGGCCGGAATGGATAATATTGACGACGCTTTTGCACTGCAGCGGAAAGTTACGTTAATTCCTGCCAATGAGGGAAACCGAGATGCAGTAGGCGAACATATGATCGGGATGTTATTAAGTCTGATGAATAACCTTAACCGTAGCGATCAACAAGTGAGGTCTGGCCAATGGTTACGTGAGGACAACCGTGGGTACGAACTTAAGGGCCGTACAGTGGGTCTGGTGGGCTATGGTCACAATGGTATGGCGATGGCCAAAAAATTGTCCGGTTTTGATGTAAAAGTCCTTGCCTATGACAAATATCGGACGGATTATACTGACCAGTACGCCACAGAGGCCAGCATGGAAAAAATCTACCTAGAAGCGGACGTGATCAGTTTCCATATTCCTTTGACCGACGAGACACGTGGTATGATCGACCGAGACTATCTCTCCAAATTTGTAAAGCCTATTTTCTTTCTACTTGGCGCGCGCGGCGGTATTGTTCAGGTACCCGCTGTATTAAGCGCGCTTGACGAGGGGGCCATTCTCGGTGCAGCCTTCGATGTGCTTCCTGTTGAAAAGTTCCCCAAACTTGCCGAACAGACTTGGTATCCAGACCTTATCAGCAGGGACAATGTGATTTTGTCGCCCCATGTGGCCGGCTGGACATTTGAGAGTTATTATAAGTTGTCGGAAGTTGCCGCAGATAAGATCATTTCATTTCTAGTATCCTAATTTCCTACAAGAATCTATTATCTTCTTGCCAGGGGATCGGTAATCAAATGAAAGGCAGACGGGTCTATTGAGGGGCCAATTTGTCTAAGCTCACATCCCAGCACTAGAAGATGCCGACAAGAATAACGATCAAAAACTGTAATACCAAGCTACCATCCAGAAGATAAGCGTAATGATAATGCTCTTTTGTCCTGAATACGGCCAGTTTTAACAAAGCGAAGATGAGGATATTGGTCAAGACCAATCCAATCTTGATATACACAATATAAGGTACGATCAGAACCAGGAGGCAATGCAGCGCTAACAACGTATAGGTGAGGTTCTTGGCCCTTTGTTCGCCCAACATATTGGGCAAGGTACGCAGGTGGTAATAAGAATCCTGCTGAATATCACGAATATCAAAAGGCAGCGTGCAGATAATCAAAAATACGAACTTCAAACCACAGAGCGCGATAAATACCCATTGTGTTATTTTGTCACCAGCACTGATCAACTCGATATAGGGAAGCACCACACTACTACAAACCCAAACCAAGGCAATATGGAAGATCTTTGCACCAGGGATCTGTCTAAGTCCTACTTTTCGGTCATGAAAAGTAAATAAGGGCATTCCATATAGCAGGCTCAACAAACCTATAAATCCCAAAAACAAAAAGGAATACAGATGAATATGCCATAAGCAAAAAGCAAGCACGATCAAAGCGATACTATTATTTACCCACATGACCCATTCATGGTTAAATATCCAACGTGTACGGGGGAATTTGGACTCTTTTGGATTCTTAGGCTTTGACCACCAAAGACTGAAATTATACAGCAATAAGGTAGCCGTCCCTTCCACAAGAACAATATACCAATTGATCGGCCGTTCAAATATAATGTAGGTAAGCGCACATTGTGCCATGGCCGCCATGGCGATCAAAAGATTTGTGTAGATCGTGATATAGAACAACTTTCTTAGAGACAACATCTTGGTTAAATCGTATTGCAATATAACAATCTTGATAGAGAAAAGTAGTTTAACATTATATTAAACATCAAATTGTTGATAAAATGGGCAAAAACCGCTAAATTGTACACCGAAATTGAACGATCAAAAACGATTTCGCAACGATAACAATATAAATTAAAATAATTCATAATAATCCTAATAACGATGAGCCTACAAATAAAATCATTTGAAGAATATCAAAGTGAATAT
>JAQZAZ010000162.1 GCA_029239355.1 Sphingobacterium sp. | reverse complement strand
GATTTTGAATTTTGCGGCCAAGTCAGGTTCATCAAAAGGATTAACCGTTTCATATTGGATACCTTTTTGATCCAAATAAGCCGATACTTGTGCACAAGGGGCACAATCATTTTTCTCAAATTTGATAATTCTTGCCATGTTTGTATGTTTATTTTTTAATCCAATCTTCATAGAAAAAGAAAGGTCGTTACTTCGTTGAATTGCCAATTCGTTCATTAGCTTAACAAATATCACATATTTTCTTGCGAAGCGGTAGTTTGACTTTTCCACATTTTGGGTAAAAGTTTGTCACAGGATGCGTTTGTCGCTAGTTGTCTTTATTAATACATTGATAATCTGTGTTTTATAAATGTGGATAACTTTAAATTATGAAATTTTACCTGCTTTTTACGAAACAATTTAAGTTTAATTTTAGTGTCATAAAACAGCTACAGTATTTGTTTTTTTTTAATAAATTTATTACTTTTTATTGCCCTAATTTGCAAAATAAATTTATGAAGAAGCTATGCTATGGTCTCTTGCTATTATTGTCGCTAAAGACACACGCACAAGAGAATATTACCTTTCAAAAACCGACCTCCGAAATTTTGGCCTTGGCCGATTTTATCCGACCGCCCCAAATAAAAATTTCCAGTGATAATAAATGGATGTTATTCACTTACCGTTCGACCTATAAGAGTTTGGCCGAACTGGGGCAGGAAGAAATGAAACTTGCAGGATTGCGAATCAATCCCCGTACAAATATGGAAAGTTCAACCATGTTTTTCGAAAAGATCGGATTAAAGAGAATTGGGCAACAAACTGAATATACGGATTTTGAAGGAATGCCAAAAATGCCTTCCTTATCCAATTTTGTATTTTCTCCTGACAATAGCCGCCTAGCATTTACCAATACAAACGATGCCGGCACGGCCCTGTTTGTATTGGATCTAACGACAAAGACCGTCAAGCAGTTGACAGCTTACAATCTAAATGCTACATTGGATGCTCCCTTTCATTGGTTAAGTAATTCCAAGCGATTAATTATTACAGCCTTGCCAAAAGAGAAAAAGGCCTTATTGGATCCTTCTAAAGATCTACCTACTGGACCTGTGGTGTCAACGAGCGATGGTAAGGTATCACAATTAAGGACCTATCAGGATCTTTTAAAAAATCCCCAGGATGAACAAAATTTTGAAACACTGGTGGAATCCAATTTACAATTTGTGGATTTGGATGGGACAATTTCTAATTTTAAAGATAAAGGTATCTACACAGGGCTGGCTTTTTCGCCAAATGGTGCTTATGTGATGGTAACAACAATAATGAAACCATATTCTTATGTCGTGCCGGCTTCCCGTTTCCCGCAACAGACGCGCATCTATGACCTATCCGGAAAAGAGATTGCTTTGGTTAATGAAGTACCTTTAACAGAGGTCATGCCGAAAGGGTTTTCTTCGACACGTCCAGGAAGACGGTCTTTGCAATGGCGGGACGACCAGCCCGCAACCTTAGCTTATGTCGAGGCTTTGGACAGCGGTGACGCTAGTAAAGCCGCAGAATTTCGTGATGCTCTTTATACATTGGATTACCCTTATCAAGGCGATGGAAAGCTAATTTTCAAAACCAAAGACCGATACGCGGGCGTTGTGTGGGGTAACGATAAGTATGCCTTGGTCCATTCGCAATGGTATGACACCCGCAACGCCAAGACTTTTGTTGTCAATCCTTCTACCGGTGAATCGAAATTGTTGCATGATCGAAATAGTCAGGACGTCTATAATGATCCGGGCACAGTACATCAGGAAAAAAATGCATTTGGAACCTACAGCATGTATATCGACAAGGATAAAACCTTGTTTGTGGGGAAAGGTTTTACTAAAGAAGGGGAGTTTCCTTTTGTCGAAGAATTGGACCTTCACACTTTAAAGAAAAAACGCCTGTATACGGCTCCTCCATCGGAATTACAAGAACGTATTGGAGCGATTGTAAACCCAAAGACTGGCGAATTGTTGGTCTCACTTCAATCGGCATCGGTCTATCCAAATTATTACCTCAAAAATATGAAATCTGGTAAGCAGATGGCATTGACAACATTGGAGAACCCATTTAAATCGCTTGAAAAAGTACATAAGGAAATCTTAAATTATAAACGTAAGGATGGTGTGGAACTCTCGGGCACCTTGTATCTGCCTGCTGGTTACGATTTTGACAAAAAGGAAAAATTGCCCTTGCTGATGTGGGCTTATCCTCGGGAATATAAGAACAAAAGTACAGCCGGTCAAAGCACAGCAAATCCGAAAGAATTTACATTTCCAAGTTATGGATCTTTTATTTATTGGGTTTCCAAAGGATACGCCGTCTTGGATAATGCCGCATTTCCGATTGTGGGTGAAGGAAGGAAAGAACCTAACGACAGCTTTATCGAGCAGTTGGTAGCCAATGCTGAAGCGGCAATAAATGCGGTAGATAAACTCGGCTATATTGACCGAAAAAAAGTAGCTGTAGGCGGGCATTCCTATGGCGCCTTTATGACGGCGCATTTATTGTCCAATTCAAAACTATTTGCAGCAGGAATTGCCCGTTCAGGAGCCTATAACCGGACGTTAACACCTTTTGGTTTTCAAAGCGAACAGCGAAATTTTTGGGATGACCCAAAGCTGTATATGACCATGTCTCCATTTGTGAGTGCTGACCGTATGAAGACACCTCTATTGCTTGTCCATGGCGGAGCTGATAATAACCCGGGCACATTTACCCTACAGACAGAACGTTATTTTCAGGCCTTAAAAAATCTAGGTGCGCCTGTACGCATGGTTATTCTGCCACGGGAAGCCCATGGTTATGTGGCTAAAGAAAATATCTTCCACCTCCTATGGGAACAGGACCAATTTCTGGAAAAATACTTGAAGAACTAAATAGTAGGAAATTATAAAATAAATAAAAAACGGACATTTGCTTAATGGGAAAATGTCCGTTTTTTATTTATTGGATTCGATTAGTTAATTACTCGCTTTAACCTTGAAGGGAACCACATATTCTCCCCATTCCAAGGATACAGTGCCTTCTGGTGTAGCACTTATCTTAAACTGCTCTTGCGCATTGCTGCTTGTGCCATTGCTAACGGAGACACGTAGGGCATCTTCGTTGGCATCATATTTTGTTCCCCATTGGTTCCATACTTTGTTGAACATCAAGGTTGTTTCGTGTTCTCCGGGGATACTATAAAGACCGTATTTTCCAGCGGGCAGTTTTTTGCCTTCGACCAGCACATCCTTATTAAATTCGATCGTGGTAGCTTCGTTGGCTCCGGTACGCCAAACTTTTCCAATGGGAGCGATATCAACACCAAGCTGACGGCCTTTAAGTGAAGGCCGGCTATAATTGATATCGATCGTAACACCATCGGTTGTAGTTACCTTGGTGTTGTCTGGAGGACTTGGTCGTTTGCTTTTGTCTGTTTGGGCGAAGGTAAGTTGACCTATTAAGGTCAAAATTGTTAAAATTAGTACTCTCATAGTATGCTTATTTTGGATTAAACACCTAAATATAAGATTTTTATCTACAAAAAGCAGTATAATTTTATCGATAAATTGAATGTATGCAGTAAGCAGGTCTGTCTTTATACTAGGAAGAAAGATAATGCCGTTCGATTCTACGGCTATTGAGTGAAGTTAAGCTATTAAAACCAGTTTACCTGTGTTGGAAATTCTTTCGTACATTTTGCATGCAATAAAAGAATAACTCATCTCTACAACTATGACAGTTGAGACATTGCCGTGGAGCGCTTCATTGCTGAGTGAAGTACCATGCTTGATTTTCTAGTACTAAAAATGCCCTCAAAAAGCTTTTTGTCTAACTTTTGGGGGCACTGTATTTAAATTGCCGATTTTTGTTTTTATACCAAATATTCGAATAATGTTTGGTCTTTGTTGATTTCAATTACATCAAATTTGTACTCTTTCATACGGGTAATTAAGGTGTCATAATCTTCGGGTTTGTTGAGTTCAATACCGACTAAGGCTGGACCACGTTCCCGTTCCGTTTTTTTGATAAATTCAAATCGGGTAATATCATCTTTAGGTCCCAATACTTCGGAGACGAAAAGTTTTAATGCTCCCGGACGTTGAGGGAAGCGGACGATAAAATAGTGCTTGTATCCTTCATAAAGTAAGGACAGTTCTTTGATCTCGCTCATCCGGTCGATATCATTATTCCCGCCAGATATGATACAGACTACTTTCTTGCCTTTAATTTCATCTTTGTGGAACTCTAGCGCTGCGACGGAAAGTGCTCCAGCTGGTTCGACGACGATGGCATCTTTATTATAGAGTTCTAAGATACAGGTACAGATTTTACCTTCTGGAATAGAACGCGTATCATCCAATAATTGCTTGGCAATATCAAATGTTATTACACCGATTTTTTTTACAGCAGCGCCATCAACAAATTTGTTGATCTGTTCCAGTTCAATCGGTGCTCCGTTTTCCAGTGCGGCCTGCATGGACGGTGCGCCTTCTGGTTCGACTCCATAACATTTGATTGCTTTATTTTTGCTTTTCAGGTAATAGCTGGCTCCTGCCGCTAGTCCGCCGCCACCGATCGGAATAAATATGACATCCATATCGGGAAGATCTTGAAGCGCTTCGACGGCTACAGTACCTTGTCCTTCCACGACTTTAAGATCATCAAATGGGGGAATAAAAGTCATACCATGCTCTTGGGTGTAAGCCAAGGCAGCTTTCTGACAATCATCAAAAGTATCTCCGGTCAACACAATTTCAATATGGCCATTACCCCACATTTCGGTCTGCGAAATTTTTTGACGTGGCGTTGGGCCAGGCATAAAAATAACACCTTTAATACCCAGTTTGTTGCAAGAAAAAGCTACTCCCTGAGCGTGATTGCCGGCACTTGCGCAAACCACACCGCGCTGTCTTTCTTCGTCTGTCAGGGAGATAATCTTGTTATAAGCACCGCGCAATTTATAGGAACGTACCACTTGTAAATCTTCTCGTTTGAGATAGACTTCGGCACCATATTTTTCGGATAAATGTCGGTTATATTGTAAAGGCGTACGATTGACCACCGATTTGATACGTTCGAGCGTAGCTTCTGAATTAATGTTTAGCGTTGATAGATCCATTTTTTTACAGGATGATTAAGGTTGTATTTTGATGAAAAAAGGCTGCAGATGCAGCCTTCCATTTTCTATATCTTTTCTTGGATGAGGCTTTTTAGGTCATCATCACAAATATTTTTCTTTTCGTCAGCTAAAAGCAAAAAACGTTGATAACAATCTGCCAGATCATCTTTTTCAAGATGGAAACCTAAGCGCTCTAAATGGTGTTTAAGCGCGTGTCTTCCTGAACGGGCTGTTAAGATAATGTCTGCTTCGTCAAGGCCCACATCTTCTGGTCGGATGATTTCGTAATTTTCACGATGCTTCAAGAAGCCGTCTTGGTGGATACCTGAACTATGTGCAAAGGCATTACGGCCTACAATCGCTTTATTGGGTTGCACAGGCATGTTCATCATTTCACTGACCTTACGCGATAGATAGGTAAACATACGGCTATCGATATTTGAAGTTAAACTTCCGAACGCTTGGTTATGCACCTTAAGGATCATCGCAACTTCTTCCAAAGAGGTATTACCTGCGCGTTCGCCAATACCATTGATGGTACATTCTACCTGACGGGCTCCATTTTGTATGGCAGCGATGGAGTTGGCTGTAGCAAGACCTAAATCATTGTGACAATGCGCCGAGATAATTGCTTGATCAATATTACGAACATGTTCCTTAAGATACTTGATTTTAGCGCCATATTGATCTGGTAAACAATAACCGTTGGTATCAGGAATGTTGACAACCGTGGCACCTGCAGCAATGACAGATTCAATCATTTTAGCCAAAAATTCCAAATCTGCACGACCTGCATCTTCTGCGTAGAACTCGACATCTGCCACATAGGATTTAGCGTGTTTGACAGCCGCTACCGCACGTTCTAAGATCTCCTCACGTGTACTATTGAATTTATATTTGATATGCATGTCCGAAGAACCGATTCCGGTGTGGATACGCGGACGTTTTGCAAATTTTAAAGCTTCGGCGGCTACGTCAATATCGTTTTGATTGGCACGGGTTAATGCACATATAATAACATCATTCACCGCTTTGGATAATTCTACAACAGATTGAAAATCACCAGGGCTTGACACGGGGAAGCCGGCTTCGATGATATCTACACCCAGTTTTTCCAGGTCTTTAGCGATCTCAATTTTCTCCGGAGTAGTTAATTGGCAGCCTGGTACCTGTTCGCCATCACGTAATGTGGTGTCGAAGATGTAAAGATGATTAGGATCGTGTAACATAATTTCTTAATTCAAAAGATTTACAAATTAAAAGGGTATACTATCTAACAAACTCCAATACTTTTTCGCCCATTTCCTGAGTGCCTAGGATTTTAGAAGCCTCTGTATTGGCATTCGCGATATCGCCGGTTCTCCAGCCTGCTTTAAGCGTCTCAGCAACAGCATTAGTCACTGCTTTTGCCTCTGCTTGGAGGCCAAAGCTAATGTCTAGCATTAATGCAGCTGATAAAATTGAAGCAAGTGGGTTCGCCTTATTCTGACCCGCGATATCATGCGCCGAACCGTGAATAGGCTCAAAGAAACCGGTGCCATCGCCCACAGAAGCCGAGGCTAACATCCCCATCGATCCAGCAATCTGTGAAGCCTCGTCCGTCAGGATATCGCCAAAAAGATTTGCTGTTAATACCACATCAAATTTCTTCGGATTCTTGACCAATTGCATTGCTGCGTTGTCGATAAACATGTGTTCAGTTTCAACGTCTGGATATTCTTTTGCAATTTCCTGGACAACTTCTCTCCATAGGCGAGATGTCTCCAATACATTGGCTTTGTCGACAGAACATAATCTCTTGTTTCGTGTACGTGCCGCATCAAAAGCTTTGCGTGCGATACGCTCAACTTCATAGCGGTGATAGTTCATCAAATCTGACGCGAAGGTGTTGTCCTCATTGCGGTTTTTCTCACCAAAATACACGTCACCTGTCAGCTCACGGAAAAATAGAATATCTGTTCCTCTCAAGATCTCAGGTTTTAAACTCGAAGCATCCAATAATTCATCAAATAAAAGGATAGGACGAAGATTGGCATATAGACCTAATTCTTTACGGATCTTCAGCAAGCCCTGTTCTGGTCTTACTTTAGCCGAAGGATCGTTGTCGTACTTAATATGTCCGATTGCACCAAAAAGGATAGCATCAGAAGCTTTCGCTTTCTCCAACGTTTCGTCTGGAAGTGGATTACCTGTAGCCTCAATAGCCGTATGTCCCATGATCGCCTCATCAAAACTGAATTCATGGCCATAATTTTCACCAATCTTTTCTAAAACTTTTTTACCCCAGGTGGTTACCTCTTGGCCAATACCATCTCCAGGTATGATTAAAATATTTTTCTTCATTGTTTTATTTAGTATTGAGATATTAGATCGGAGTATTGAGATTTTAGTTGTACAAGCCAATGGCTTACTAAACGTCTCCCTCGGGATTTTTCCTATCCATTGTCTAATATCTATAATCTAATATCTGTTATTTAATTAACGTTTTCCACATTTTCTAAGTTGATAAAGCCTCTTTTTTGTGGATAACCTGTTCTACGGATTTAATTTCCCCCTTTTCCAATATGATCCTGTTGTCTATACAGGAAGGTAATTGGCTTTGGAAATGACCAACATAGATGAGGGTTTGGCCATTTTTACTCAAGTCATCAATGACGTCGTTGAAATATTGGCTTTGCTCTTTGTCCAAACCCTGGCAGGGTTCATCTAAAATAAGAAGTTCTGGATGTTTTACAATCGTACGAGCCAATAAGGCCAAGCGTTGTTGGCCTAAAGGTAATGATCCCAATGCTTTGTGTTTTACCTCTTGAAGGTCAAAAAAATGAAGAATTTGTTCGAGCTTTTGCTGCTGTTCAAATCCTAAGCGTTGGTAGAGACTCATGGAATCAAAAAAACCAGAAGCAATAGTCTGTCCAACGTTGGCATTCATGTCGTAATACCAATGTAATTCAGGGGATATAATACCCAGGTGTTCTTTGATGTCCCAGATACTTTCTCCAGATCCCCTTTTCTTACCGAAAAGATGGATATCATTGGCATATGCTTGTGGGTGGTCTCCGTTGATGAGACTAAGTAAAGTCGATTTTCCAGAACCATTGTGACCTTGCAATAGCCATTTTTCGCCTGCTCTCACTTCCCAGTCAATATTCTTTAAGACTTGTTTTTCGCCATAAGAGATATTAATCTTGCTCATCTTTACCATAACCTGAGAAGATACCTTAGGAGTCTGTTGCAGAAAATAGGGCAGTGCCTTTCTTGTTCGTGGCAGACCCTTAGAAATTTCTTCACTACTTTGACGCATGACAATTTTACCATCCTGGATCTCTGCAAAACGATTGATGCAGCTGGGATGTTCGTCATCATTGCTGATCAATAACAATGAGACTCCTTTATCTGCAAGCTGATCAAAGATTTGATTCAGATCTTTTCTTGATTGTACATCCAAACCTGTATAAGGTTGGTCGATGACAAGCACCTGAGGTTGAAGCCACAGCGCTTTGACCAATTGTAATCGTTTATGCTCGCCACTTGAAAGTTCGATCAGTTGTTGATCTTTGAAATTTTCGAATCCAAAAATTGTCAGGTAGGCGGTTACGTCCTCAAAAGAAAGCTGTTCTTCTTTTTCAAAATGTTTTAATTCAGCAAAAACGGTTAATGTATCGTTTTTTGCAAATTTGTTATATCGCTGTTGGTAATAGAAATTACGGTCGCCTTCGAGATTGGTAAACTGAAACCAATTGGAAACGTAATGAATTCTTGCAGGCAGTGGACTATTCGGATCAGGATTAAAGGTTATTGTGCCTTCATATTTCAATTGTCCAGCAATAGCTTTTGCAAGCGTTGTTTTTCCAGTGCCGCTGGGACCGCCTAAGATCCATTGCTCACCAGGAAAAATTTGCCAATTTAAGTCCTGCAGCACGGTATCTTTACCATGTTGAATAGTTAAATTGGCAATATGGACGACTGGGTCTACCATTTTCTTATTGTCTCAAATGATTCGATTAACTCTTTTTGATTAAGGATAAAATCAATATCATCGTATCCATTAATCAAGCATGACTTTTTATAGGGATTAATCTCAAACTCAAATTGATCACCAGTTTCTGTTAACATCACTATTTGCTTTTCGAGATCAACGATAATTGCTGTGTTTGGGTTTTGCTGTACCAATTCGAAGATTTTTGCCAAAAATTCTTCGGTAACCTGTATGGGCAATACACCATTATTAAGGGCATTACCTTTAAAGATGTCGGCAAAAAATGAACTGATGACAACATCAAAACCGTAATCTTGAATTGCCCAGGCAGCGTGCTCACGACTGGATCCGCAACCAAAGTTTTTACCGGCAACCAATATTTTACCCGAATAGGTTGGGTTGTTTAATACGAAATCAGCTTTGGGCTGATTGTCGCTATCAAAACGCCAGTCGCGGAATAAATTGTCTCCAAAGCCTTCCCTTGTGGTCGCCTTTAGAAAACGTGCCGGTATGATCTGGTCGGTATCAATATTTTCAATAGGTAGTGGAACTACCTGTGAAGTTAAAGTTTCAAATTTTTTCATTTTTTTTAAAGTCAAAATAAAAAACCAAATGCTTTTAAATATTAGCTTTCTGTTTTTTTATCTGTTTTATTTTCAGTCGAACTATAGTTGTTCAAAACCTTTTCCCGTTGTTGTTCGTACTCCTCTTTGGTG
>JAQZAZ010000161.1 GCA_029239355.1 Sphingobacterium sp. | reverse complement strand
TAAATATTAGCTTTCTGTTTTTTTATCTGTTTTATTTTCAGTCGAACTATAGTTGTTCAAAACCTTTTCCCGTTGTTGTTCGTACTCCTCTTTGGTGATAAGCTTGTCATCGTACATCTTTTTAAGCTCTTGTAATTTCGCTGATAGTGATGTGTCCGTTATTGCTTCCTTTTTTACCCCTGCACCTAAAGGTATTAGTTCGTAGGTATGTTGGTCTTTATATTTCATTGTCCATAGAAATGGAACCAAGACAAAAATACCACCTATAATAGCACCGACATCAGCTTTTTCGTTTCGTGAGAAACTTGTCGAAAAAGGCTCATAACCCTCTTTTTCTATTTTCACGTCCGTTGTACTACCGACGATTTTAGTGTCCTTATACGAATATGGTGTTGTACCAGCATATTCTCCCTGAATATAAACTTTTGCACCAATAGGATTGGATTGAATTAACGTTTTGCTTGCGCAACTGGTAAAAAGTGTCGCCCCTGCTAAGATGATAGATGTGATCTTAATATTACTTTTCATTTTAGATTAATATATGCTATAATTTATTTTTTAGATCAACTCTCTTACATCCGTTACTTTACCTGTTACTGCTGCTGCTGCTGCTGTCAGTGGTGATACCAACATGGTCCGCGCATTAGGGCCTTGGCGTCCTTCGAAGTTTCTGTTTGAGGTCGAAACACAATATTTACCCGCAGGAATTTTGTCTTCGTTCATACCTAAACATGCCGAACAGCCTGGTTCACGCAATTGGAATCCAGCCGCTTCAAATATTTTATCCAAGCCTTCTTCTTTAGCTTGTTTTTCTACTTGTTTGGAGCCCGGTACGATCCATACTTCGACGTCATGCGCTTTCTGTTTTCCCTTAACGAATGATGCTACTTCACGTAGATCTTCGATACGAGAGTTCGTACAACTTCCAATGAAGACGTAATCAACGCGATTGCCTAAGACTGTCGAATCGTCTTTAAAGCCCATGTAGTCCAGTGCTTTTTGATAAGATGGTCTTTCGGATTCAGGTTGTGCGTTTGTGGCTGGAATATGTTCGGCAATACCCATACCCATTCCTGGGTTTGTACCATAGGTAATCATTGGAGCAATATCAGCTGCATCAAAAGTCAAGACTTTATCAAAGATAGCATCTTCGTCAGAATATAATGTCTTCCAGTATGTTAGGGCTTTGTCCCATTCTTCTCCTTTTGGCGCGAATTCACGACCTTCCACATACTCAAAAGTGATCTGATCCGGTGCAATAAGTCCACCACGTGCGCCCATTTCTATACTCATGTTACAGATGGTCATGCGCGCCTCCATACTCAAGGAGCGGATTGCGGAACCAGCATATTCGATAAAATAGCCTGTACCGCCGGCAGCAGAAATTTTGGAGATGATATAGAGGATGATATCTTTTGCTCCAACGCCCTTTTGAAGAGTACCGTTAACTTCGATTTTCATTGTTTTAGGCTTGGATTGCAATAAACATTGCGTCGCAAAGACCTGTTCAACCTGAGAAGTTCCAATACCAAAAGCAATAGCTCCAAAAGCACCGTGTGTGGAAGTATGGCTATCACCACAAACCATCGTTTTACCGGGTAGTGTGATACCCAGCTCTGGACCAATTACGTGTACAATCCCTTGGTAAGGATGCCCCAAACCATATAATTCAATACCAAATTCAGCACAATTTTTGGTCAGCATATCGACTTGATATCTCGATAACTCTTCTTTGATCGGCAAATGTTGGTTGAGTGTCGGCACGTTGTGGTCGGCAGTAGCTACCGTTTGTTTTGGACGAAAGACTGGAATTCCTCTTTTGCGTAAGCCATCAAAAGCCTGTGGTGAGGTAACCTCATGAATCAAGTGGGTATCGATATACAAGATATCTGGAAACCCTTCTTCACGCTTGACGACGTGAGCATCCCAAATCTTTTCTACTAATGTTTTTGACATTTTAATTTCTCTCTTATGTTATTTTTATATTTATCAAGGTGATATTGTAAATGTCTCAATATCACCTTGATTTTAATATACTAAATTACGAAATATTCATGATTTTACGGCATGTATATGGATGGAATTCATTGGGATATTCCATCCGGCCATTCGAAAATAAATAATTTCGTATGTGTTTTATACAGTTTTGATCGCTTTCATAGCAGTCATTGCTTTGCGCAATTTACGGCCAACGATTTCAACTGGATGATCCCGTAAAATTTCATTGATGACAACTAGTTGTGCATTATCAACCGCCGCATCTTTACCTTCGTTAAAGTTTTTACCTACTAAATCGGTATCAACAGTTTTCATGAAGTCGGCCAACAATGGTTTACAAGCTTGGTCGAATAGGTAACAGCCGTATTCTGCTGTATCAGAGATAACGCGATTCATTTCGAACAATTTCTTACGAGCAATTGTGTTGGCAATCAATGGTGTTTCGTGCAATGATTCGTAGTATGCCGATTCAGGTTTGATACCCGCTTCAACCATTGTTTCGAAGGCTAATTCTACACCAGCACGGATGAAAGCAACCATTAGCGTATAGTTGTCAAAGTATTCTTGCTCGTTGATTTTAACGTCACCAGCAGGTGTTTTTTCGAAAGCAGTTTCACCTGTTTCAGCTCTCCATTTTAATAAGTTGGCGTCACCATTTGCCCAATCTTCCATCATCGTCTTACTAAAATGACCTGACATGATATCGTCTTGGTGTTTTTGGAACAATGGACGCATGATATGTTTTAATTCTTCAGAGATCTCAAAAGCTTTCACCTTTGCTGGATTGCTCAAACGGTCCATCATACCGCTTACACCACCATGTTTTAGGGCCTCAGTAATCACCTCAACACCATATTGTACTAATTTGGAGGCGTAACCCGCTTCAATTCCTTTTTCGATCATTTTATCGAATGATAGGATTGAACCTGTTTGCAACAAACCACAAAGGATTGTTTGCTCACCCATTAAATCTGATTTTACTTCCGCAACGAATGATGATTTCAATACACCAGCTTTGTGGCCACCTGTTCCTACACAGTATGCTTTAGCTTCAGCCCATCCTTTTCCTTGAGGATCATTCTCTGGGTGAACAGCGATCAGAGTAGGTACACCAAATCCACGAAGGTATTCAGCACGTACCTCAGAACCTGGACATTTCGGTGCTACCATGATCACCGTAATATCTTTACGGATTTGCATACCTTCCTCAACAATGTTGAAACCGTGTGAATAAGACAAGGTTGCTCCTTCTTTCATCAACGGCATAACAGCATTGATAACCGAAGTATGTTGTTTATCTGGAGTCAAGTTAATGACCAAATCCGCCGTTGGAATCAATTCTTCGTAAGTTCCTACGTTGAAGTTGTTGTCCGTAGCGTTTTTCCAAGAATCTCTTTTTTGTTCAATAGCTTCTTTACGTAAAGCGTAAGATACGTCCAGTCCGCTATCTCTTAAGTTTAAACCTTGGTTCAAGCCTTGTGCACCACATCCTACGACTACGATTTTTTTACCTTTTAACGCATTTACACCGTCAGTGAACTCCGTGTTGTCCATGAATTCAGCATGACTTAATTGTTCTAACTGCTCTCTAAGCGGTAAGGTGTTGAAATAATTTGCCATTGTTTTACTTTCTTTCTGTTTATTGGTTGTTGATTATTTATTTTCTGATTGTACTAATTTACGTTGTGCCAGGGCATAACCATAATGGACATTATCATGTCCTGAGGTCAAAGCGATCACATCTTCGATTGCATCCATTGAATAACCATAGGTCGCGGTAGAAAAAGAAGTAATTTCTCCGAAAAGGCGATCTTCATAGTCTTTGGTGATCTGTTCGATGCTGTGGATAGCAATTTCTTTTAGTTCATCAATTTCAGCTTGTTCTACAAAACGTGTGGGTTTGGTATCTTTTCTATAGTCTTCGTTGTACTTTACCCATGAGGTATCTGCTTTGATACCAGTACGGACATAGATTAAAGTCTGCGTGCTTACAACGATATGTCCAAAATTCCAGATAATATTGTTATTGAATCCTGCAGGGACTTTGTTGAGTTGTTCTACGGAAAGACTATCAATTAATTCAATGAATTTTTGACGTGTCTTTATGATAAATTTAAATGTTTCTTGCATGTTACTTTTGGCCCTTACATCGTAAATACATCATCTCGTTTATCGAGATATTCATTTTCTACAATTTCTTGAGATGGTTCTTTTGCCTCAAACTGAACTAATTTGGAATGGAAGCCGGCACTATCTTTAATGATGGCGATACGTGCTCCGCGTACAAATTCGATCAATCCATATTTTGTCAGTTCCTCAGTCAGCTTATCGATCTCTTCACGATGTCCCGCTGTTTCAAACACGATATAATCATTCCGGATCACAACCACGTTAGCACCGTATTGACGCAATAAACGTTCAACATATACTTTTTCATTGACAACATCAGCTGGTACTTTATATAAAGCTTGTTCTTGCCAGATTACTTCGTCATTTGTGTTATAGTAGGCCTTAAGAATATCAATCTGTTTTTCCAACTGACGGCATAGTTTACGTAGCACATCTTCGGCCTCTGTAATGACAATGGTGAAGCGATGTATTCCTTCAACTTCAGATGGAGAGGTATTCAGGCTTTCGATATTGATCTTTCTTCTTGAAAAAATCGTTGAGATTCTACCGATAAGACCGATAGAATTCTCTGTATATAGGGTAATGGTATATTCTTGTTTTTCCATTTTAAACTTTACTTTAAGCGAATCTCTGATACGGATGTTCCTTGTGCAACCATTGGAAATACATTGTTTTCCTTACCTACCATAACCTCTAGGAGGTATGCGCCGTCATGATCAAGCATTGTCTGGAGCGCATTGCGAAGATCTTTGCGTTCTGAAATTTTCTGTCCCTCAATATAATAGCCCTTAGCCACTGCAACAAAATCAGGACTGGTGATATTTACAAAAGAATAGCGCTTGTCGTGGAACAGTTGTTGCCATTGACGTACCATACCCAGGAACTCGTTGTTCAGGATCATAATTTTTACTTTAGCGCCAAATTGCATGATGGTGCCCAATTCCTGAATGGTCATTTGGATACCGCCGTCACCGATAATGGCTACGACAGTCTTCTCTGGAGCACCATACCAGGCACCAATAGCTGCTGGAAGACCAAATCCCATGGTTCCCAATCCGCCCGAAGTTACGTTTGATTTGCTCTTGTTAAATTTTGCATAACGGCAAGTGACCATCTGGTGTTGACCAACGTCTGTGGTTATGATGGCATCACCGCCGGTTAATTCATTCAGCACGTTGATCACCTCGCCCATGGTCATGATATCCGTTTTTGGATGCAATTCATCCGTGATGACTTCCTTGATTTCCTCTTTTTCGAGTTCACGGAATTGAGCCAACCACGCGGAGTGATCCACAGCTTTAACCAATTCAGTTAGTATTGGAAGCGATTCTTTACAGTCTCCCCATACCGGAACGGTTGTTTGCACATTTTTATCAATTTCGGCTGGATCGATATCCAAATGGATCACTTTTGCCTGTTTGGCATATTTGTCCAATCGGCCTGTGACACGGTCATCGAAACGCATACCAATCGCGATTAAAACATCACATTCATTTGTCATAACGTTTGGGGCATAGTTACCATGCATCCCCAACATACCAACATGGAGTTTGTGGTCGGTTGGAAGTGCACTCAAACCCATGACAGTTGCCGCAGATGGAATGCCTGTTTTTTCGATAAAAGCTTTGAACTCTTCTTCCGCCTTTCCTAAGATAATCCCCTGACCAAAAAGTACGAATGGTTTTTTTGCATTATTGATTAATTCAGCGGCTTGTTCAACATATTCCTTACGGACCTGTGGTGCAGGTCTGTAGCTACGCACATGATTGCACTTTTCGTAACCCAGATAATCAAATAATTGCAGTTGGGCATTTTTAGTGATATCGATCAGTACCGGGCCTGGACGACCCGTACTGGCAATATAAAATGCTTTAGCGAGTGCGGCTGGAATTTCAGTTGCGTCAGTGACTTGGTAGTTCCACTTGGTGACCGGTGCGGTAATATTCATGACATCCGTTTCTTGAAAAGCATCTGTTCCCAATAGTGAAGCAAAGACCTGGCCTGTAATACAGACGATCGGGTTACTGTCAATCATGGCATCTGCCAGTCCAGTAACTAGGTTTGTTGCTCCAGGACCACTCGTCGCGAAGACGACACCTGTACGACCAGAAGTTCTTGCATAACCTTGAGCCGCATGGATTCCTCCTTGCTCGTGGCGCACCAAGATATGTTTCAAACGATCCGTATAATCATAAAGGGCATCATAGATGGGCATAATTGCGCCACCCGGATAGCCAAATACGGTATCAACTCCTTCGCTCAATAAGGCTTCCATAACAGCTTTCGATCCCGAAATTTGTGTCGGAGTTTTCTGCTTGGTAGCAGCCTTATTTTCTGTTATTTCCAGTGTACTCATTACGTTGATTTTTTAGTTTTGTTGATTATTCAGTCTTTTAGTATTTAGATATTAGATCTGAGACATTGGCTTTGAGCTACTGTTTGTTGAAGCCTCTACTTGCTCAATGTCTCTATTTTTGATTTCTATAGATCAGTTACACAGCCTTCGGAAGCGTCGGCTACGGTCTTAGCATATTTATATAATACCCCTTTGTTAACTTTCAAAGCAGGTTGCACCCAAGCTGCGCGGCGTTGAGCAATCTCCTCATCCGAAAGGTTCACGTTGATCGTATTATTGACAGCATCAATCTCGATGATATCGTCGTCATGTACTAAACCAATTAACCCACCTTTGTAGGATTCAGGTGTAATGTGACCTACAACGAAACCGTGTGTACCTCCGGAGAAACGTCCATCTGTAATGAGTGCCACTGATTTACCTAAACCAGCACCGATAATTAATGAGGTAGGCTTAAGCATTTCCGGCATACCTGGTGCGCCTATTGGCCCTTCATTTTTAATAACGACAACATCTCCGGGCTTAATTCGACCTGAGGCAATTCCTGCTACTAAGTCATGTTCGCCATCGAATACACGTGCTGGACCGGTGAATTTTTCGCCTTCTTTGCCTGATATCTTTGCTACGGAACCTTTTTCAGCCAGATTTCCGTAAAGGATCTGTAAGTGTCCTGTCGCTTTGATTGGGTTGCTCAATGGCTTGATAATAGGCTGATCATATTCCATAATGGATTTTACATCAGCTAAGTTTTCAGCAACAGTTTTGCCGGTTACAGTAATACAGTCACCATGTAATAAACCTTCATCCAAAAGATATTTCATCACGGCTGGAGTTCCACCATATTGTTGAAGATCCTGCATCAGATATTTACCAGATGGCTTAAAGTCTGCCAATACAGGTGTTTCGTCACTCATACGCTGAAAGTCATCTTGCGAAATGTCAACGCCTATAGCCTTACCGATTGCAATAAAGTGGAGTACGGCATTGGTACTACCCCCTAAGATCACGATGGTACGTAATGCATTTTCGAAGGCCTTACGGGTCATGATATCGGAAGGTTTGATATCTTTTTCCAATAGGGTACGGATGTATTTACCTGCATCTAGACATTCATTTTTCTTTTCTTCTGAGATTGCTGGATTAGACGAAGAGTAAGGTAAGCTCATTCCCAGCGCCTCAATTGCAGAAGCCATTGTATTTGCCGTATACATACCTCCACAAGCTCCGGCACCGGGGCAGGTATGTTTGATGATACCTTCGTAATCTTCGTCAGATAGATTGCCGCAAATGCGTTGTCCCAAGGCTTCGAATGCAGAAACAATGTTAAGTTCCTCTCCTTTATAATGTCCCGGAGCAATTGTACCACCATACACCATTAGCGATGGACGATCCAGACGGGCCATTGCCATAATGGCGCCGGGCATATTTTTATCACATCCAGGAATTGAGATCAGACCATCGTAATATTGACCGCCACAGATCGTTTCGATACTATCGGCTATTACATCTCGGCTCACCAAAGAGTAACGCATGCCATCTGTACCGTTGCTCATTCCGTCACTGACACCTATTGTACCAAAGGTCAAACCCACTAAGTCATTGCTCCAGACACCCTTTTTGACAATTTGTGCCAAATCGTTGAGGTGCATATTACACGTATTACCATCATATCCCATGCTGGCAATACCGACCTGCGCTTTTTCCATATCGGCATCAGTAAGGCCGATACCATAAAGCATCGCTTTAGCAGCAGGTTGCGTTTCGTCTTGTGTAAATGTACGGCTGTATTTGTTCATTGCATTTTCGCCGTTAGATAATGACTTCATAATTTTCGTTCTCTAATACTAAATTTTTATATCTTCTTTGGATCGACGCGCCTATGCTGTGCTCCCACTCTTCTTGATAGATCACATCGTCAACTTGTTTGATTCCGATAATTTCTGCCGCGGTACCGCATAGGAATGCGCTGTCTGCGTTATAAATGTCTTCTACTGTCAATTGCTTCTCAATAACTTCGAAATTCAATTTTTTACAGATGTTTTTAACGGTCTGCCTTGTAATACCAGGAAAAATGTTTTTTACTGGAGGTGTATAAATTTTGAAATCTTTTTCGATAAAAATATTTTCACTGGAAGCTTGGGCGACAAAACCTTCATGGTCAAGCATGAGAGCTTCGTCAAAACCCTTGTTGATAGCTTCTGTTGTTGCTAAAATGGAGTTTACATACTGACCTGATATCTTCGAGTCCGTTTTAAAAGATTTTGGATTCGGTCTTTTGATGTCAGAAATACAGACACGTAATAGGTTATGGCCGAGATAAGGTCCCCATTCCCAAGCGGCAATCATCAAATTTGCTTCCGTTGAAGAAGTCAGGTGCATATTGGATCCTGTGAGCACTAGCGGGCGGATATAAGCCTCCCGTAAATTGTTGACGGCCAAAAGTTCATAACATTTGTCAATGAGTTCCCGGTTACTCCATTGGTAAGGGATATTGACTGCCTCGCAGGATTTCTTTAATCGGTCAAAATGCTTGTCAGCCTTAAAAATTCGTGGGCCATTATGGGTATTGTACGCGCGTAAACCATCGAATACAGCGTAGCCGTAATGAAGCGATTGTGCAAAGGGATTCAATGCAGCTTCGGAAGCCTTTACAAAAGCTCCATCTAAATAAATCAATGTGTTCTTGTCGTAATATTTCATAACCCCAAATTTACTTGATGTAAATAATTTCCCTTTTTGGTTTTGCTGGTAAATCATGCTATCTCAGACTTCTGTAAAAACCTGTGATTTTCATTTCCTCAAGGTAGCAGGAATTACAATAATTGGCAATAGGTAAAGTGCTAATTTTCTATTTAGAATAAAATTTTATGTTTTTGTATTTTTAAAAATTTTAAACTGATTTTTTAATAATATTAGGTTTTAAATTTTGTTAGTCGTATACCGTATTTAAAATTGGTCTACTTGGTGAAAAAATTATTTTTTGTTACAAAGGGTAAATTTCTTCCTAAAATGAAGAAATTGTCAAAAAAACTTTAAAAAAAAGAGCTTCCGATATTTCTATCGGAAGCTCTTCAATATTTTAAAATCAATTGATTTAATCTCCGATAATTCCTTCAGCAAGCACGGTAATGACATTGTCTTTTGCTTCCACAACACCACCTTTAATGAACACTTCTTGTCCACCTTTACCTTGTTGAATAATTACTTTTCCATCTTCCAAAGTAGAAACAATCGCTGCGTGATCTTTCAAAATTTGAAAAGAGCCCGCAGAGCCTGGGACAGTAACCGATGTTACTTCGCCTTCGTATACTAATTTGTCGGGAGTGATAATTGTTAATTTCATTATTCTTAGATATAAGATTTGAGATATGAGA
>JAQZAZ010000160.1 GCA_029239355.1 Sphingobacterium sp. | reverse complement strand
TGGGATAATCCGGTCGTTTGCCGGAACAAGATTGTTGTCGTTTTCTGTTTCTTCAGCCATATGAATTTGGTTTCAATAAAACTAGTAAGCAAGCCTTTTAATTGGCTTGCTACGCATGCGAAGTTACAAAAATTTAACCTCAAAAGCGAATGAATTCAACCCTAATATACACAAAAAAGACAATCTTTTATGGATTGTCTTGGTACTTATGTCGTATTGTTTTTATTTCAATTTTTTAAAGCGCAGGCGGAGGGAGTTGCCGATGACAATGAGGTCGGAGAAGGCCATACTTAGAGCTGCGAGCATGGGGCCTAAGAAACCCGCAGCTGCTAATGGAATCGCGATAATATTATAAGCAAATGCCCAAAAGAGATTTTGCTTGATCGTCAGTAGGGTATGATGACCTATCTGTAGGAGCTTCTCGACGGATTTCAAATCGTTGTTCAATAAAATGACTTTTGCAGATTGGATAGCGATGTGCGTGGCGTCGCCAAGTGAAATGCCAACGTCGGCTGCAGTAAGGGCAGGAGCATCATTGATGCCATCACCAATCATCGCTGTAAGTGCTGTCTTTTTTAGATCGGATAGAATCGTTAGTTTTTCGCTGGGCGATTTTTCCCAGTAAACATCGGCTATGCCAAGCTTTTGCGCTGTTCGTTCACATTTGCTTTGTCTGTCGCCACTCAATAGAATTGGTCTGATACCCTTGTCCTTTAAATGTTGTATAAGTTCTTTTGCGTAGGGTTTGATCTGATCTTCAATAACGATACCTGCGATGACCACTTCATTGATGGTCAACGTCAGATCGTACCTATTGGAATAATCTTTCTTGCCAATTTTCGCATTACAAATCGAGTAGCTGTTTCCATTGGTATCCGTGGCAAATATTCCTTGCCCCTTTATTTCGTTGACTTCTTTGAAAATAATGCGGTATGACTTTATTTCCTTGAGTTGTTTGCGGATAGATTGTGCAATTGGGTGACTGGAATAACTTTCTAGTTGAGCAATGATGGATTCAACCTGAGATTGCTCAATGCCAAAGGTCTGAATGGCTTTGATATTAAAATCCCCTGATGTCAAGGTTCCTGTCTTGTCAAAGACCATCTGCTTGATTTCAGACAATTCTTCAATCGTGCTCCCGCCTTTAATGAGTATACCTTGTTTGGCTGCTCGACCAAGGCCGACCATCACTGCTGTCGGTGTAGCCAGACCCATCGCACAGGGGCAGGAGACGACCAGTGTTGCAATGGCGTTCATCAACGCATGCTGTAATGGTAATTGGGCTATAAAATAAGCAATAAAGAAGGTGAAAAACGCAATCGTGACAACAATAGGTACAAAATAGGCTGCTACTTTATCTCCGAATTTTTGAATAGGCGGTTTTTTGCTCTGCGCGTCTTTAATTAATTGAATAATCTGATATAAAACACTTTTAGAACCCACTTTGGTGGCGGAGATTCTGATGTTACCGGCTGTTAGCAGTGTACCACCAATCACAGCGTCATATTTTGTTTTTTCGACTGGGAGACTCTCGCCCGTAATCATGGATTCATCAATCCAGGCATATCCATCCAGGATATCACCATCTGCTGGAATCAGGCCTCCGGTATTCACTTTCAGGATATCTCCGGATTTAATCTCCTTGGCGGAAATTTCAATTTCGTTATTGTTCTCAATTTTAATTGCCTTAATGTCTTGATATTTAATCAGATCTTTGATTGCAGATGTAGTCTTGGTAACAGCGCGTTTTTCAAGAACGTTACCCATAAAGACCAACGTAATAATCGTTGCACAAGTTTCGTAAAATTGATAATCGTGTCCCAAGTGATAATATGTGCCAATAGCGCTGTAGACAAAGGCCGCAGTGGACCCGACAAAGATCAGTACATCCATGTTCGGCATTTTATTCCAGAGCGAACGCAGGGCGCTATTGCCAAAGTATAGGCAACCAATGAGGTAGACCGGAGTACAGAAAGCCAGCTGTATATAGGGGGCATGCAGCAAGGGAATGTCGATAAACATGTGGCTCCATAGTGGAATGGTGAAGAGTAAGCAAATGATAAATTTGAATTCGACTGATTTCCAAAAACTTACTTTGCCATCCTTATCCTTGATGACTTTATAGCCCAATGATTCTATGCCTTTGACAAGCTGCGGGACCTGATCTTGGGGAATATTGGAGAACTTTACTTCATCTGAAGTGAAATCAACGTAAATCTCCTTAGCGCCCTTGTCTTCCAGGTATTTATGAATTGAAATAGCACAATTCGTACAGTGCATTCCGGTTACGTTGAGTTCAGTTTGCACGTTGGATTCCTTCATTTAATAGTCTGTAATGCTTTAGACAAAGATAGGTATTTCCTGATAATGCTTTTTAGGTAAAGTAAAATTGTTTAGTTCTATAACATGTTTAGCTCTTCTGTATACGAAAAAAATCTTTGGTCACCGTGGAGAAAACGATAAATTTGTTTTTATTTGCAAATCATCAACATTTAAAAATGACGAAAGCTATTTCTATTTCCTTTATCGTACGGATCATTCTGCTTATTGCGCTGACCGCTTCATTTGTACAATTTGAGGCCTTTTATAAGCAACGGGAGGTCATTCGGAATATTGCATACGGACTGAATACTTTTTTGACAGCCAGTGTGCTGATTTCGATCGGTCATTTTATTCTCGTTAAACTTTACAACAGCAGAAATGAGCATCAGGTTGTGCGTGGTAATTTTGTGTTGGGCATTACACGTGTAGCGACTGTGGGAAATGTATTTTTCATTATTGTTAGTGTAATGATTGCTGTCGGGATCAATCCGAAGGACTTTATAACCAGCATGACTATTGTAGCAATGGCTATCGCGGTTATCTTTAGGGAATATATTACCAATATGATATCGGGATTGATTATTATGTTCTCGGATCAGTTTTCCGTTGGCGATCGTATAAAAATAGGAGAATATCAGGGTAAAATTGTCGATATTACTTTGGCGAACCTCGTTGTCAGAGATGAAGATGATGATGCGGTGATGATTCCCAATAACTTGGTGTTTACAGCGACGTTAGTCAACAAAACCTCGCAGAAATCCAATAAAATTGTCGTAAAATTTGAATTGCCGGTAGATCGCGCTGTTGCTGTGGAAGTGCTCGATAGCTATTTTAAGCCATTGTTCCAAGAGAACTCAAATTTAGATCATAGTCAGGGTTTTACAGTGAAAATAGCAGACCTGGCCAAAGACTATGTGAAATATAAAGTTGAAGTCAGTACGATATCTTCAAGTAATCGGATTCACCAGCAAGTACAGAGCAAGATCCTGAATCAGGTCCTTCAATTTAAAGGAATGGTCAATTAAATCTTTCTGACTTTCACATTCTTGACAAAGTGGTGGCTGCCTTTTTCTAAGATAAGATCTGCCCGATAGCGAGTCGGTAAGATATTCTTGATCAAGTTAGGCTTATTGATCTCATTCCAGATATTGACGGCCATGGCATTACTTTCTTCGGGTGACATATCTGCATATTTATGGAAAAACGAAGCCGGATTCTGAAAGGCTGTCGCCCGTAAGGATTCAAACCTATTGGTATACCACTCGATGAGGTTTTTCTCACTTGCATGTACGTAGATCGAATAATCGAAAAAATCGGAAACGAAGACACTATGTCCTTTACGGGGGCGTTGTGAGTTGACCTGTAGTACGTTAATACCTTCGACGATTAAGATATCCGGCTGTTCAATGATCTGTTGTTGGTCATCTGGCAGTACGTCGTAAACGAGGTGACTATAGACCGGAACAGTTATTTTAGGCGCTCCGGATTTAACCGCAGAAAGAAAATGGATTAATCGTTTGGCATCATAGCTCTCGGGAAATCCTTTACGGTTCAGGATACCTCTCTCGATCAATTGTTGATTGGGGTAAAGAAAACCATCCGTGGTCACCAAATCCACTTTCGGTTTGGAGGGTAACATACTCAGCACCCGTTGCAATACCCTTGCTGTTGTACTTTTTCCCACAGCTACGGATCCGGCGATCCCCACAATATAAGGTAATTTGCTTTCTTCTTTACCGAAAAAACGGTTTGTTCGTTGATGCAGGCCTTGGAAACGATCTATGTGAATTTCCAGCAGATGACTTAGTGGAACATAAACTTCTTCGATCTCCTGGTTTGTCAATGGTTCGTTGAGTGCATGCAGGTTTTCGAGATCTTCGGAGCTGAAGTTGTGCAATATCTTTCCATTTAGATTTTTCCAGTCTTCCCGTTTAATTGATCTAAAAGGAGAGTCTATTGCTATTTGTGGATCCAATTGCATCTATTTGCTGTTTTATTGAACGTATATGTATTATTGATTCCTGCTTATTTTTGCTGTTTCAGCGCACTTTTTACCTATTCAGCGACAAATAAGAACCTTCATTATCCTTTACTGCAATTGGCAGGTATTGTTATCCGAAGATTTTTTGTGCGGACAAATATAATTAGTGTTGTCCGTTATCCCAAGAAACAATTACAAATGATTTGAAGTTATTACAATAGGATTAGTTAAGATTTTATGTACCGGGCATTTTTCGGCAATCTTAAATAATCGTTTCTTTTGCTCTTCGTCCAGTTCCCCTTTAAAACTAATATGACATTGTATATAAGTGGTCTGTTGCTTTTCACTGGTTTGTATCTCGTGTGAAAGCCGTATAATAACCTCTTCTAAACGCCATTTTTTTCGTTCAGCATACATTTTAACCGTAATTGCCTTGCATGTACCTAAAGAAGAGAGCAAAAGCGGTGTGGGGTTTATCCCTTCATCCTGACCGCCTAAGTCTTTTGGTTCATCGGCAATAATTTGGTGTTTACCGTATTGTACCGTCGTGATATAGGGAGTTTCACCTATTGTAACAATAACTTCATTTTCCATTATCTTAAATAATATAGCTTTACGTTAGTCGATTAAATCTTCCAATAAGCCTTCAATAATCAAACTTCCGGTAGCAGGGTTTGTTGCTAATGGAACATTGTAGAGATCGCATACACGCATCAACATTTGAATATCTGGCTCGTGGGCATGCTTGCCAAGTGGATCACGAAAGAAGATGATACCATCCACTTTACCCTCAGCGGCTAATGCGGCGATCTGCGCATCACCTCCCATAGGGCCACTTAGTTTTAATTCTACAGGCAGTCCAGTTTGTCGTACATAAGAACCAGTCGTCCCTGTTGCGATGATATTTGCATGTTCCAACAAATCTTGGTGGTCTTTCACAAAAGCAACCATTTCTGGCTTCTTGCCATCATGTGCGATCAGTGCGATTGTTTTTTTCATCCTTGTCTCATTATTTAATCATTTGTATTTGCTTCTAACAGCCGCTTTAATAGATGGTGCATCTGTAGGCAGTTATAAATTTACTATTCAGGGCAGGTCATTTTAATTGCCCATTATTTCAAAACTTAAGGTATTTGTAAGATACTATTTAAAGAAAATATAGGAAATAATAATAGCTGCTATTACACCTGCCAACTCAGCTAATAAGGCACAAGGCAGGGCATGTCTGGTCCGTTTTATGCCGACTGCACCAAAATAGACTGCCAATACGTAAAATGTTGTTTCAGTAGATCCCTGGATAACACAGGCAACACGTGCAGCAAAGTCCATAGGCCCTTTGGCATTCATTAAGTCAACCATTAGTCCGCGGGCTCCTGATCCGCTGAGCGGTTTCATAAATGCGACCGGCAGGGCATCTACAAAAGAAGTATCTAAACCACATAAGGCGATACCTTTAGATATACCCGCAACCATATAGTCCATTGTACCTGAGGCCCTAAAAACAGCGATACCAACCAGCATAGCTACCAAATAAGGGATAATTTTAACGGAAACTTCAAATCCTTCTTTAGCCCCCTCTATAAACGAGTCATATACATTGACTTTGCGAAAAAGCGCCAGACCTATAAAAGAAGTGAAGAGGCTAAACAAGATCACATTGCCGAATACTTTGCTGAAAATCTCTATTTCGGCTTGCTGTAGTCCCGAAAAATAATATAATAATCCCCCGATAAATAAACCCATGGCACCTAAATAGCCTAAAACAACACGGTTGAATAGGTTTATTTTCTGATAAATGGCAACGAGGATCAAGGCCACTAAAGTCGAAAAGAAAGTTGCGATCAAAATCGGAAGGAAGACATCAGAAGGATCCGGCGCACCCGCTTCTTTGCGGTAAGCCATAATGGAAATCGGTAATAGGGTCAGACTGGACGCATTGAGCACAATAAACATAATCTGTGCATTCGTTGCCGTTTCTTTATTGGGATTCAGTTCTTGGAGCTCCTTCATCGCCTTAAGGCCCAAAGGTGTTGCTGCATTATCCAGACCAAGCGCATTAGCGGAAAAATTCATCAGGATAGATCCGAGAGCAGGGTGGTTTTTAGGGATTTCGGGAAATAATTTATGGAAAAAAGGGCCTACGATTTTTGCGAAGATATTGATCATGCCGCCTTTTTCACCAATTTTCATTATTCCTAGGGCGAAACTCATCATCCCGATTAGCCCCAAGGAGATTTCAGCTCCGGTTTTAGCGCTGTCAAAAATGGAATTGACAATTTGTTGAAAGATTTCGGTATCTCCGAAAAAGATAAGTTTTACCAGGGCTACGGCAAATGTGATTAAAAAAAATGCAACCCATACGTAGTTTAATGCCATAATAGATTTAAATATGCGTAAAAGTAACCTTTTAGAATTTATCCATCAACTGGCTCCATGGATTTTTCTTCTTATTCTGATTCTTTTCTTTGATGAGGTGTTCGATGATATAATCCAATGTATCCTCATGTTCACTGATCAGCTTATCGGATAAGGAGATGAGCTTTTGGATATTGTTTGGTGAGGCTGCATCCAAAGAGGCGTTTATACTAGAAAGGTTTGCAGGTTCCAGCCGAACGTAATTCTGTTGTTTTCCGTTGCTTCTGAATAGTTGCTTGATAAAGAATTCGGTACTTTCAGAAGAGGCACTTGTCATGATATCAACTAAGGCAGGTCCAATCTGAATAGCGAGCTTTTTCTTAAAGTGTTCGTAATTATAGGCTGTCTTTGATACCCCCGTACCCAAGGATACCATAAACATGTCGTTGATCTGTGTGCTGTTAAAGGCTTTTAATACTTCAAGCAAACCACAAATGGAGGGATTTTGAGCGAATACTCCACCGTCTATAAGTGGATACCTGGTATTGGATATCGAGTATATTTCGGCAACAGGAAAGAAGGTTGGAGCTGCTGAAGTCGCTTTGCAGACATCCTTTAAATAAAAATCCCGCGCTTCGCCATGTGTGATTGCCTTTTGTTGCCTAAAAAAATGATTTTTACGTAGCTCGATGTTATAGGCCGTGATGATGCAAGGTTTGATAAGGTGACTTAATCTTGCATTTTGAAAATATTTGTCCAATACATTCGATAAGGGAGCCGATGAGTATAATTCACTAACTAAACCGAATTCGCCCAAGAAGCGACGCCATTTGGAGGTATTGAAGATCTCCGTTCCATGATTGACGAATAGATTTAAGGCATCACGTGCTGAAAACTTTGGATGGGTAGGATCACCATCCGCTGGATATAATAAGATACTTGTCAGGATTCCACCACTGCTTGTTCCTGCGATAAAGTCAAAATAGGAGGCAATTCGTGCATTGGGATTCATTGTGCGTTTTTGTAGCTTCTCTTCTAGAGCCACCAATACCATCGCAGGAATGATTCCTCGGATACCGCCACCATCCAGCGCAAGAATATTCTTCATATGCAAAGATTAATTAATTCACGATATGTAAATATAAAAAATGTTTACAATTGACAGCGTTCTTTTACCGACAAGATCGCAGTCATAACACGCTATAATATCACTGCTCCTCTTTAATGGATGATCGCTAGTGACCTGCTTAATACTATCTTCACACCACATCCTGAATTAATAAGGATTTAGCACGATTTTATAAAGGTATTAACAGGGGAGTAATAGGGGTACAACCCCTGTTAACCCCCTGTTAACCCCCTGTAATCTCCCTGTTATTACGCTGTTAATATCGAAGCTGATATGAAGTTGGTATAAACTTAAAGACTACATAAAGCATCCGTACGATTTGTGGGTTTGACGGGCAGCTGCAAAAATTTCACAAATCCATTTTAAACAAAAAAGCTGTCCCAGATTTTACTAAGACAGCTTTTTTGTTTAAAATGGATAAAATTTAATTGAACCAAGCAAATACTTCGTCTTTACTAGGCATTGTTATTTCTAGTTTTAATTTTTTACGCATGCCACCGAGATCATTAAAAACCTTATTAGGGTTAGCTTCTTTTAATGCTTCGATGGTTGTAAAGCCCATTTTTTGTAATGCCGGTACCCAAGCAGCAGGAATACCTTGCTCTTCATAATCCTTCACATCGGCAACTTTTGTAACCTTTTCAGGACGCATCTGCGGGAAGAACAGTACTTCTTGGATAGAAGCATTATCTGTCAGGAACATAATCAGACGGTCCATACCTATTCCTAAACCGGAAGTGGGCGGCATACCATATTCTAAAGAGCGCAAGAAATCCTGGTCAATAAACATGGCTTCATCATCACCCTTTTCCGAAAGTTTCAATTGATCTTCAAAACGTTCGCGTTGATCAATTGGGTCATTCAATTCGGAGTAAGCATTGGCAATCTCTTTTCCACAGACCATTAACTCGAAACGTTCTGTTAGATCTGGATTATCGCGATGTTTTTTCGTCAAAGGGGACATCTCTTTTGGATAATCAGTGATGAACGTTGGTTGGATGTAATTACCTTCACATTTCGCACCAAAGATCTCGTCGATCAACTTGCCTTTACCCATTGTTTCGTTAACGTCGATGCCCATCCCTTTTGCCGCTACACGGATTTCTTCTTCGGTTTTGCCGGTGATATCAAATCCAGTAAATTCTTTGATGGAATCTGTCATTGAAATACGCTTATATGGCGCTCTGAAATCAATTTTATGTTCGCCAAAAGTTGCTTGTGTGGTACCATTTACCGCGAGTGCACAGTGTTCCAAAAGGCGTTCTGTGAAATCCATCATCCAGTTGTAGTCTTTATAAGCCACATAGATTTCCATGGCCGTAAATTCTGGATTATGTGTACGATCCATTCCTTCGTTACGGAAGTTTTTGGAAAATTCGTATACCCCATCAAAACCACCTACGATCAATCTTTTTAAATAAAGTTCGTTCGCAATACGAAGGTATAATGGAATATCCAATGCATTGTGGTGGGTGATAAACGGACGTGCTGCGGCACCTCCGGGAATAGACTGTAAAACGGGGGTTTCTACTTCCATATAACCGGCGTCGTTAAAAAATTGACGCATGGCATTAAAAAGTTTGGTACGTTTGACAAATATATCTTTGTTGGCAGGGTTTACAATCAAGTCAACATAACGCATTCTGTACCGTTGCTCTGGATCGGTAAAGGCATCAAATGTTTTGCCTTCAGCGGATTTAACCACTGGAAGGGGACGTAAGGACTTGGATAATACGGTAAGTTCCTCCACGTGTACTGCAATAGCTTCAGTTTGTGTCGTGAAAACATATCCTTTGACACCTACAATATCGCCGATATCCAATAGTTTTTTGAAAACAACATTGTAGAGATCTTTATTCTCATCAGGGCATACGTCATCACGCTTGATATAAGCTTGAATACGACCAGTAGAATCTTGAATTTCAAAAAATGAAGCACTTCCCATCACGCGACGGCTCATAATGCGTCCGGCAATGGTAATGTTCTTATAATTCAATTTATCTCTATCGTAGTTTTCTAAAATATCGGCAGCATGCGCATTGACGACAAACTCATTTGCTGGAAAAGGCTCGATTCCCATATCCAACAACGATTGCATCGCCTGTCTTCTAAGTTGTTCCTGTTCGGATAATACAGTACTCATTCGGTCT
>JAQZAZ010000023.1 GCA_029239355.1 Sphingobacterium sp. | reverse complement strand
ATTCTTTTCAAAATCTGCAAAAGCTTTTTCCGGATTATTATAGAATCGTGAATATTGGTTATTTGCATGCGTATAGCTATGATTATAGCAAGCAATTAAAGGATTACTTTCATATTTCTGAAGATCCCGCTTTCTCCCCTTGCTCATGTTGGCATGCTTACCGATTAAGAACACGCTTACCTTTATATTTTTCTCTCTTGCCAAGGAATCAATTGCGGCACTTCCGATCAAAGGGCCATCATCAAATGTCAGATAGATATGCTTGGGATGTGTATCAAAGGCTCTTCGCAAAGAATCCTTTAGGTTACGTTTTTGTTGTTTGAGAGGGATAGGGTGCAAGCTATCAATTGTAAAATGAATTTGATTTCTTTGAAGAGAATCCCATTTATTTAAAAGAACAGGTACTTTTTGCTTTTGAATCAACTTTTCATTTAATGTATCCCTGTGGCCCTCTTTATCACTACCCAATACCTTATTTGAGAAATCTTTACATGACATGCAACTTAAGATCACACAACCCGTGAACAATGCAATCAACAACCTTCTACACTTCATATCTATCCTAATAACTTAAGCGATTTTTTAACATTCAAAAATACTATAAAAACCAACGCTAAAAGTATAATTTTTCATAAATACCTATTTTCCGGGATAATCAGCTACAAAAACAACAGAAATATTTGTCTAAACAGTTTAATATCATTAATTATCGCCTAATACATGGCTGTAAAATTTTGAAACAGTAGAAGAGCTATTTCTTCTTAAAGATTAAGGCTCTATTATATTCAAAGTTCATCCTGGCGATATTTAGGACAGATATACCTTGTGGACATTCAACCTCACATGCTTCTGTATTTGAACAGTGTCCAAAAGATTCCGTATCCATTTGCTTGACCATACTGAGCACACGGTGATTTCTTTCCTCCTTTCCCTGTGGTAACAGAGTCATATGCGTAATTTTGGCCGAAGTAAATAACGCTGCGCTCCCATTTTTGCACGTTGCGACACACGCACCACAACCAATACATGCAGCAGAATCAAAGGCTTCTTCAGCTAGCTCATGCGAAATCGGAATAGTAGACGCATCGGGCGCCTGACCAGTATTGATAGATACGAAACCTCCCAAAGAGATAATTCGGTCAAAAGCAGACCGATCTACTTTAAGATCTTTTTTCACTGGAAATGCGGATGATCGAAAGGGTTCAATCACTATAGTATCATTATCGCTGAAGGAACGCAGGTGCAATTGACAGGTTGTCGTATGTTTCAGCGGGCCATGTGCTATACCATTAATCATTACGCCACATTGGCCACAAATCCCCTCCCTACAATCATGATCAAACTCGACAGGTTCTTCCCCATTGACAATAAGCTTTTCATTCAAGGTATCTAACATTTCAAGAAAAGACATGTGCGGGTTAAGCCCTTGCAGATCATAGGCGACTAATTTTCCTGTTGATTGATTATCTTTTTGTCTCCAAATTTTAAGATGTAGATCCATAATTATTCATTTTATTTGTAGCTTCTTACTGTAGGTTGTATTTCTTCGAAAGTCAATGGTTCTTTGATTAATTCTGGTTGCTCCCCATTTTCTTTCCATGCCCAGGCAGAAATAAATTGAAATTCAGCATCATTTCTCAAGGCTTCTCCGTCTGCTGTTTGATATTCCTCTCTAAAATGGGCGCCACAGGATTCTTTACGCGTCAATGCGTCATAGCACATCAATTCACCTATTTCAAAATAATCTGCAACACGTCCAGCTTTCTCCAATTCCGTATTTAATGAATTTGATTGCCCGCTAACCATCACATTATTATAAAATTCCTGTTTAAGCTTCTTGATTTCGCTTATGGCATAGTTAAGCCCTTGCTCATTCCTTGCTAGACCGCAATAATCATAAAGTAACTTCCCCAGTGTTTTGTGAAAATAATCGACGGTCTTTTTGCCCTTAATTTGCAGTAATTCGTCAATCTGTTTTTTTATTGCTAATTCCGCCTTTTCAAATTCCGGGTGATCCGTAGAAATTTTTCCAGTGTGAATTTCATTCGATAAATAATTAGCAATTGTATAAGGCGCTATAAAATAACCATCCACCGAAGCCTGAAGCAACGAATTTGCGCCTAAGCGATTCGCACCATGGTCGGCAAAATTAGCTTCACCAAGCGCAAATAGACCCGGTAAAGTTGTCATGAGTTCATAATCTACCCAAAGCCCCCCCATTGAAAAATGGGCAGAAGGCGAAATCATCATCGGTTCGGAATACGCATCATAGCCCGTAATTTTATGATACATATCGAAAAGATTACCGTATTTCTCCTCAATCTTTTGCTTTCCCTGATCTTTGATTGCTTTCGCAAAGTCAAGGTAAACTGCATTTTTTAAGGGACCTATACCAAACCCGGCATCAATCCGTTCTTTGGCTGCTCTGGATGATATATCCCGAGGTGCCAGATTACCAAATGCAGGATATCGACGCTCCAGGTAATAATCCCTATCTTCTTCGGGAATATCATTTGGAGCTCTTCTTTCATCAGATTTTAACGGAACCCAAATGCGTCCATCGTTGCGCAAAGATTCTGACATCAAAGTCAGCTTAGATTGATAATCTCCCGATTGTGGCAAGGAAGTTGGGTGTACCTGGATCCAACTCGGAGATGCCATCAATGCTCCTTTTTTATGTGCCCTCCAAATCGCAGATCCATTGCAACCCATCGCAAGTGTGGATAAATAATAGATTTTACCATATCCACCTGTAGCGAGTATAACGGCATGCGCGGCATGTCGTTCAATTTCCCCGGTATCCAAATTACGAACAATAATACCACGCGCTTTTCCATCAATGACAACAACATCCAGCATTTCATGACGGGAAAACAATTGAACAGCCTTTTTGCCAACCTGACGCATCAATGCTTGATAGGCTCCCAATAGCAGTTGTTGTCCTGTCTGGCCCCTAGCATAGAATGTCCGACTCACCTGAACCCCACCAAAAGAGCGGTTGTTCAGATACCCTCCATATTCACGTCCAAAGGGAACACCCTGCGCGACTGCTTGATCTATAAGATTCATGGAGCATTCAGCCATCCGATAAACATTAGCTTCACGAGCACGAAAATCCCCACCCTTTAAGGTATCCACAAACATGCGATAGACACTATCACCATCATTCTTATAGTTTTTTGCTGCATTGACACCTCCTTGGGCTGCCACAGAATGAGCTCTGCGAGGACTGTCCTGAAAGCAGAACGATTTTACCTGATAACCCATTTCGCCAAGCGAAGCTGCGATTGAACTTCCCGCTAGCCCCGTTCCGACAACAATGATATCCAATTTTTTCCGATTGGCTGGATTCACAAGCTTGGCCGTTTTTTTATAACGTTCCCATTTTTGCTCCAAAGGTCCTGCTGGTATTTTTGCGTTTAAAATCATGTCTTCGCCTTTAGTTAACAGTAAAAAATATATAAATTGGCATCAATGCAAAACCAATGCTGATAATAACCGAATAAGTAATACCAATTACCTTAAACCAACGTACAAATTTTGGATGGTATAGTCCAAGTGTCCGTACTGCACTATGAATGCCGTGGATAAGATGATAACATAAAGCCACCATGGACAAAACATAGATTAGCACGTACCACCACTGTTGGAATACGGCAATAACCAATACATAGAGGTCCTTGTTTCCTTTGACATCTAGCGGCGGTGCGCCAAACTTATAGACATACCAGAAGTTCTGTAAATGGATCACTAAAAAAACTAGGATAAGCGTACCCAAAATCCCCATATTTCGCGAATACCACTTACTTGCGCGTCCACGATGATCCGACCGATAGTCCCCGCCTGCTTTCCTATTCTTTGTTGTGATAACTAACCCATCTATGGCGTGCAGTATAATGCTCAGATAAAGTACATAAGAGACGATTTTAATTAGGATATTTCCTGATAAGAAATGGGAATAAGCATTAAATTGCGAATGTGCCTGCTCCTCGGGTAAAAATAACTGTAAGTTTCCCAGAAAATGGATAAGCAAAAAGAATGCGAGAAATAAGCCCGTTAAGCACATGAGCATTTTCTTTGATAAAGTCGACAGCATAAGCATTTAATTAATAATAACCAATAACTTTCATCCATAGCCCACCTATACCCATATAAATAATGAGTAGAACTATCCCTATTTCCAAGCCGCGCAACCACCAGGATTTGAGATCAACATAACCACTACCAAAGAATACCGGTGCTGGGCCATGTCCGTAATGCGTCAACACACCATATATTGAACCGAGGAATCCAAGCATCATGGCTAATAACATGGGTGGGATCCCTAACGAAACCCCAACTCCCAATAATGCTGCATACATTGCAGCAACATGGGCAGTAGCACTGGCAAAGATGTAATGGCTAAAAAAATACACTAAAATAATCACCGGGAAGGCAATCTGCCAACTCAACCCCCCAATCTGTACTTTGATCAAATCACTGAACCAGCCTATAAATCCGAGTTCATTCAGTGAACTGGCCATCATCACCAAAACGGCAAACCAAACAATTGTATCCCAGGCGCCCTTCTCAGCTTTTATATCTTCCCATGTCAACACCGAAGTGAGCAAGAGCAAGGTAAGTCCAATAAATGCAGTTGTAGTTGCATCAATCGACAGCGAACCTCCAAAAATCCAAAGTGCCAGAAGTATAAAAAATGCCAACAACATTAACCATTCATTTCTGGATATGGGTCCCATCTCCTTTAATTTTTCTGCGGCCATTTTCGGTGCATCCCCTGTCTTCTTTAGCTCAGGTGGATAAAGTTTGTATAATACCAGTGGAACAACAAAAAACGCAACAATCCCCGGAATAAAACCAGCCACTGCCCAAGACATCCACGTAATATCAATCCCTAGATTAGCGGCAAACTTTTGACACATTGGGTTGCTCGCTGTTCCAGTTAAAAACATGGAGGATGCAATCAAATTCATGTAGTAGCTATTCAATGTCAGATAGGAACCTAATTTTCTATGTGTCTCAGGCCTGTCGGGAACAGAATCAAAACTGATGGCCATAGATTTCATAATTGGGTAAATGATACCGCCACCTCTGGCGGTATTACTGGGAATTGCTGGTGCTAAACATACGTCCGCTAAACCTAATCCATACGCTAGTCCTAATGAACTTTTTCCAAATACGCGTATAAAAAGAAATGCGATGCGATTACCTAAGCCTGTTTTGATAAAACCTCTTGCAATGAAAAAGGAAATCCCAATCAGCCAGATAACTTTGTCTCCAAAACCAGTCAGTGCTTTGGTAATCGATTTACCGGCATCTCCTGGAGCGAGCACCTGTGTCAGTGCGGTGAACGCAATCGCCATCATACACATGGTTCCCATTGGTGCAGCCTTAAGAATGATACCGAGAATAGTAGCGGCAAATATTGCAAATAAATGCCACGCTTCGGGACTGACACCCTGAGGTACAGGAATAAACCACAAAAGGAGCGCAACAATAAAGGTGATGGCAACATTTTTTATACTAATTTCTTTCATAATAAATGGCGTTTAAAAGATTAAAATCTACTTTGTACTTGAACGATAAATAAATTTTTATTGTATTCATTGGTATGCTGAGTTTGTTTCTTATAACGGTCGAGCTGAAGACCGAGCTGTATACGCGCACCATAATTCTTTAAAAACTCTAGACCAAACATAGGCGTAAAAGTTTGCCTTGCATTTGCATTTAACTTATAATTTGGATCGATATACTCGTAACGACAAGAAAACTCAAATGCACTGAGGTTGTAATAATTAACTTCATACCTCAAATTTGGAAGGAAATAGATGCCCCGAATGAGGTAATCGTTTAATTTTGATGTCCGCGCACTCTCATCCAATGCATAATACAAGTTATGATTTATGGCCTGTTTTGCTTCCAGCTGCATATCCAGGTTCCAACGTTTTCCAAAGTCTATGTTCCCACTTAAGTCTACTCCCAGTGCATGTACTTGTTTTTTCACGACCTCACCTATCCCACCGTTTAATCCTAAATTGACTCCATATTTCTTTGAAAGCCCAAATACTAAGCGCGTTGAATATTGTTTTCCGTTGTCATTATCCACGACTTGGTTTTTACCATTTCCATTAACCACCGAAAAGGAATAACTGAATGGCATATCTCCTAAATTAACTTCCCCCGTTGCAGCCATTCCTATTTGGAAACTCGCCCAGCCCAGCTTACCAAATTCAAGGTATTGATTTGACCAGTCCAACGATTTAATAATATCTATTGGGTAGGTTTCCTCAATGCCAAACCAAGGTCGAAACTGACCAACTGTAATGGCTAATTTAGGGCTGAAAGTATATTTTAAATAAGCATTCTCAAGCACCTTGGTTTTTGGGTCACTTTTAAAATCAGCCAGATTGGCAAGTACAGCCACTTCGGTTCGTTTACTGATCTGCGCACGCATCTGCACCCGCATATACTTCACCATAAAGTTATTGTCTGTTCCTGAGCCATCACTGTGATGGAGCCCGTTGACATCCACGTCTTTCGTTGTACTGATAAGGTACCTTGCTTGAAAAAGTCCTTTTATCTGTAATTTAGGGTAGGTTACATCTCCTTTGGTCTGCTGTACCGAATCTCTTTTAGCAGACTCAACTGGACCAGGCTCCTGCCCGTTGACAGTTGGGCACAGCAATATGTATAAGAAAGAAATTAGAACGTAAAGTTTCCTCATATCTAAAATTATTATCTATCCGCTAGTAGCCCAGCGCGCTTTTCAATGTCAATAATGTTATTACTTATTCTTTACTTTATTAACATATAGAGGGATGAATGGTTTTAATCTTTTTTATAAAATTTATAACTCAAGGAAAATATTAACCAAATACACATGAAGTTGAGTAATTCCTTGTTTTTATGTATTTTCACGGCTGGATGTAAAATGAATGCTAACGCTAAACTGCAGTTATTTATAACCTTTAAGATCTTCATAAACTGTTACATCCTGTAAGATACATTATAGATAAATTTTAGAACCAATCAATCGTATGAAAGAACAATTAATCAAAAAATGCTGTCTCTGCCTAGTACTAATTATCTATGGATTTTACATCCCCATTTCCAAAGCTGCGAAGCGAGAGAAACCGGCCATGTTCTGGACATGGCTTGATTATAATTCAAGCACAAATTTTGACTCCATCTGCCGTGAGATGAATTATTTGGGAATAGATGGGGTTATGCTAAATGCAGCAAGTCCTGATGAATATCGCGTTGCAATTCCTATTGCAAAAAAATATGGCATACAGGTAATTGCATGGTTATGGACCATGAACCTGGAACATGATCGCGATAAAATTCTAAAAGAACATCCGGATTGGTTCAGTGTCAACAGAAATGGAAAGAGCCTGGCTGATACCACTGCCTATGTAGGTTACTATAAATTTCTTTCGCCCGTGGTACCGGAAGTGAAAGATTACATTAAACAAAAAATTCAGTCATATTGTGAAGTTGAAGGTTTAGCAGGAATATCCATAGACTATAACCGCTATGTCGATGTTGTACTGCCGACGACGCTATGGCCAAAGTATAATATCGTCCAAGATCGCGAGTATGCTGCATGGGACTATGGATACCATCCAATTGCGATAGAAAAATTCAAAAAGCAATACGGTTATGATCCAAGAGCTCAAAAAGATCCTTCTAAAGACTTAAAATGGAGGCAGTTTCGTTGCGATCAGATCACTGAAATGGCTAATATGATTGCGGATGTTGTACATGCAAACGGAAAGACAATGGCCGCCTCCCCTTTTCCTACTCCCAAAATGGCTTCAAGAATGGTTCGACAAGATTGGGGGAAATGGAATCTGGATCTTGTATTTCCTATGGTCTATAGCAGCTTTTACACGGAAGACGCGAGCTTTATAAAAGATTGTACCTTGGAAAATGTTCGAGATAAGGCAAGCAATACAACGCTTTACTGTGGATTAATGGCCAAAAATAACGATGAAATGTTTGTCGATATGGATGAGGCTTTAAATAATGGTGCTCAGGGTATTTCAATTTTCACTATACATACCCTACGGGATCCAAAATTCAAAGAGCGCTTCAGGGCTTATACAGCAGATGCAAAATTAAAAAAAGAAAAAAACAATGGAACTTTACCTCAAATCTCAGGCAATAAAGTAGAAAACGATCCTTTCAAAAAAGTCGGTATCATGAAATTGATCACGCAAAAAATTCAGAACATGGTGAAGGCTGAAAATCCGGCTGCCAGTCCCGTAGCATTGTCAAAATATAAACAGGTTGACAGCTACGATGTAACAAAAAAATATCATGTGCAAGATAAGGTCAGTAAAAAGAATTTCTATGTTACGTTCTTCTTCTATGGTGACATTCTTTCAGGTTGGAATGTTGATCCTGCACCGACGAATAGCTAAAATAGGCAGACTTTCCTAACTTTGGAGTTTCATAAAAAGATTGAACACATGAATAGAACTTTTAGCTTGATAACGGCATTGTTTATCCTAAGTTGTATAGGAGCAATAAATGTATGCCATGCGCAGCAGGATGCGACCAAATCGACAATAAGGGATACCACAACCATAGATCAAGCAACATTAAATAGCATTCTCAAAAAAAACAGTCAATGCTATAAACAAGGAAAAGTAGCGAATTACATTCCCGAACTGCGCAAAGCTAACGCGCAATCCATTGCACTTTCGGTCGTTAATAGAGATGGTAACATTGTTAGCGCCGGTGATACACAACAGAAATTCACCATCCAGAGTATATCAAAGATCATCGCATTGATGATCGCGGTCCGGGAAAATGGAGAAGCAACTATTTTTGATAAAATGGGGTATTTTGGTACAGAAAAGCCTTTCAATCATTTTGGCAATCTGGAGACCATGGGAAAACCGCTTAATCCAATGATGAATGCGGGGGCCATACTGACAACAGCACTTATTAAAGGAAATGGCGAGGAACCCTTTGTTAAAATCCTTAAGATGATTCGTTTCATCACAAATAATGAACATATTGATTATAACCATGCGGTATACAACTCAGAAAGGGAAACGGGGCATCGAAATCGAGGTATGTTCTATATCATGCGAAACAATGGCTTAATTGATGGTGACGGAGAAGAAAAACTCAATAACTATTTTAAACAATGTTCGATCGAAATCACGGTTGAAGATTTGGCCAAAATAGGCTACTTTTTTGCCAATCATTGCGTCCGTTATGATGGAAACAAACAATATCAGGACCCCAATCTATCACAGCTGATTCAATCGCAGATGTTAATTGCCGGTATGTACGAATTTAGCGGTGAATATGCACGTACGGTTGGCTTGCCTAGTAAATCCGGTGTTGGCGGAGGGATCACTGTGAGTATACCCGGTAAAATGGGAATAGGCGCCTTTAGTCCAGCTTTAGACAAGCATGGCAATTCGCTCGCAGGGTACCGCATGATCCTTAACCTGGTAAGAGCCAGACATCTCAGTCTTTTTGATTAACAGATTAACTACTGTTAATTAACACTTTACAAAAACCGAATTCCTATTTCGCTTGTTTATTCCTTAGCCAACATAGCTATATGAAGGCTAAGGAATCATTAAATACCAAAAATTAAACCAATGGTCAGAACAGAAACAATAATTGCTGTAGAGAATGTTCCAGCAAGTTCATCATTTTATCAGAAACTACTGGGCTGCAGCAACGCACATGGCGGCGAGACTTTTGAAATACTAACAGTCGATAACCATGTCATTTTATGCCTTCACAAATGGGGTGAACACGCACATCCTACTCTACTCCAACCAAAAAATGCCGGAAATGGTCTCATCTTATTCTTTAGGGTAGACAATCTCCAGGAGGTATTTGAAAATGCCACCAAACTTGATGCTATGTTCGAAAAGGAAATTCACTATAATGAAAATTCCCTAAAAAATCAGTTTATCCTTCGGGATCCGGACAATTATTACCTAATTATATCAGAATAGGGAATTTCGTGAATGAATAGACCTATTGACAAAAACCTACATGCTACCTTAACATACTTTCTTAAACCAGTTTAAGTTTATTATTCAATCTTTCCTCCAACTTTGTAGTATAAAAATATAAAACAATGACAGCACGATTAAATATTGCAAAAGTAGAAGCAAAGGCGTACAAAGCAATGATGGGTTTAGAGAACTATATTGCAGAGACCTTTTTAACCCCTATCCAAAAAGAGCTTATTAAGATAAGGGCATCCCAAATTAATGGATGTGCTTTTTGCCTCGATATGCACACAAAGGACGCTTTAAAGTATGGAGAAACTCCACAACGTATATTCTTGCTGAATGCATGGCGAGAGACCGAATTATTTAACGCAGAAGAACAGGTACTATTGGAAATGACAGAGGAGATCACTCTAATTCATCAACAAGGCTTAACGGAGGAAACCTACCAAAAAGCAAAACAATTGTTTGATGAGAAGCAAATTGCGCAGATCATCATCGCTATTATTACGATCAACGCCTGGAACAGAATCGGAGTAAGCACACATTTGGAATTATTGAAATAACGAACAAAATATTATAGTATACACCTATATCAACATACGATGCCCTGTATAATAGGCAGGCTTGTAAATTCTTCATGTATGTTATATAAAGAGAACGTATAATTTCAAGTAAAGGGGGTATTACGGGCAAATCACCTTATCCATGGAATTTAATGAACCTACTTACAAATATGAATAAAGATTTTGATCAAGGCCCAAAAAACCTGAAAAATGCATTAAAATAACTTAGAAAACCTTGGTACAAAAAAAAGTATTTAGGGCGCATTCAAATGTGCTCTAAATACTTTTTTATTTTCCTTGAAATCAAACCGAGTTAACGGCGGCTCATCAGAATACGTAAAATATACCAAAACAGCAACATAATCGAAGAAAATAACTGCAATGCTGCTCCTACATATTGCTCATTGCCATAATTATATTTTAGATTTTGTGTCTGGTATAAGATACTGCCGGAAGCAATCAAAACCATGAATACAGAAAACCACAGCCCCAGTTGAAATCCAAATATTGCACCGGCGACAATTGCACCTAAGGCTAGGAAGCCGCCGATAACAAGGATATTTTTCAGAAAAGAAAAATCCTTATTTGACATAAAGGCAACTGCCGTCAACGCTGTAAACAGCGCTACAGTCATAATACTTGCCTGATACAGCATACTCGCTCCATCAGTCATCGCGGCAGCGATGAAAATCATCGGTAGGAAAATAATTGCCTCCAACACGATATAGAATGCCAGTCCCATATACTGAGTCTGTCGGCTTTGGGCTAAGGTCCATCTTGAAGAAAGCGACGCCCCTAACCAGAAGCAACCAAGAAGAAATAACCAGATAAACTTTCCGCTGACCATCCAGACGATAAAATCATAAGGCACTAATTTTATCAACAGACTTTCTAAAACAATAAATGCCAAAATCGAAAGTGCAACATGAAGATATGTTTTCTTATAGAAAACTCCCCTTTCAGCCTCATCGTTAATAAGTAAATATTCTTGTGATTCCATAAAACAGATAAATAAGATATATTAATATAGATTAAAAATAAGCATTAATTCTATTATCGCAAGAAATAATTTTTAGTAGCAATGACAAAAAAGAACCCCGCCTAGCGGGGTCCATTCAAACAAACAACTTATTTCCAGCCTCCTCCCAAATCTTTGTAGATATTGACAACGGCGTTAAGCTGTTGCTTCTTAGTTTCTATTAATTCAAGTTTCGAATCCAGCACGTCACGTTGTGTCATTAACACTTCCATATAATCGGCACGTGCCGACTTGAATAAATCACCTGATACGATCACTGAATTATTAAGCACCTCAACTTCTTTGGTTTTAAAATCAAAGCTCTTTCCAAGATTTTCGATATTGGAGAGTTGCGTGGATACTTCGAGATAGGCGTTTAGAATCGTCTTCTCGTAATTATAGACCGCCTGTATCTGTTTCGCATTCGCAGCATTGAATTCTGCTTTCAGTCCATTTTTGTTCAACAAGGGCGCTGCCAGCTCGCCTATAATATTATACAACATAGATTCAGGCATTTTAAATAGGTAGGACGGTTTAAAAGCTTGCAAGCCAAGAGCAGCCGATATCTCCAAAGACGGATAAAACTCTTTTCTTGCAATCTGTACATCCAATTTAGCAGCCGCCAATTCATATTCTGCCTCACGGATATCAGGTCTATTGCTCAACAATTGACTTGGTATACCTGTTTGTACTTTTGCGGGTATCATATCCACGAAACTGCTTTGATCACGTTTTATCTCCTGTGGGAAACGTCCTAAAAGAAAATTGATCCGGTTTTCCGTTTCTTTAATCTGTTGCCGCGTCTCGAATTCCATACCCTTCGTTTTCAATACCTCGGCCTGAAATTTCTGAACAGCAAGTTCCGTTACACGTGCAGCTTGCTTCTGTAGTTTGATGACTTCCAGCGCATTGTCCTGCACCTCGATATTTTGTTTGATGATCGTCAGTTGGTTATCTAAGGCCAACAGTTCATAATAAGAGCGCGCAACCTCCGCAATAAGGCTGCTCAGCACAAAGTTTTTACCTTCGACTGTCGCAAGATAACGGTTCAATGCTGCCTGTTCGGAATCTTTTAGCTTCTTCCAGACGTCAATTTCCCAGCTTGCATAAGCTCCTATCGTTAAATCACCCAGTGGATCGGGCATTTCCTTGCCGGGGGCTATCTCCGTGCTGGCATCACCTGCCCCTTGGCTCGTATACCGACCGACTTTTTCCACCCCCCCACCGGCACGCAAACCTACACTTGGTTTCAATGCTCCTTTTCGCAATAAGATATCGTTTTTGGCGATTGCCAATTCCTGCAAGGTCACATTTAACTCCTGGTTATTTTTTAATGCGGTGTCTATTAACGCAACTAAGTTGGGATCGCTAAAAAAATCACGCCATTTCACGCTCGCCGAACTCGTTGTATCTTGTGTTATAGCTTCGGCAAATTGCTGTGGCGCCTGCTTATTTTCTTGAATCTGCGTTGCTTTAGGAACTTTGCAGCCGGTCACTGCCGTTGACAACAGAAGTCCTATTATCCAGTGTTTATTTATTTGACTAGCCATTGTTATCGATTTCTTCAGTTAATGGATTCTCATCTTCGTGTTTGATGAGCTTGCGTTTGGAAGCAATTGTTCCAAAAATAAAGTACAGCCCCGGTATGACAAGGATACCAAATACAGTTCCAAATAACATACCTCCTGCTGCTGCTGTACCAATAGTCCGGTTACCGATCGCTCCTGGTCCGGAGGCCATTACTAATGGAATCAAACCCGCAATAAATGCAAAAGATGTCATTAAGATAGGCCTAAACCGCACTTTAGCACCTTCCAGTGCTGCTTCGATAATACTTAACCCTTGTGCATGTCGTTGTGTAGCAAACTCAACGATTAAAACCGCATTCTTACCCAGTAATCCAATTAGCATAACCAAGGCTACCTGAGCGTAAATATTATTTTCCAACCCAAGGACTTTCAACAAGAAAAATGCGCCAAAAATACCAATTGGCAAAGAAAGTAACACTGCAAACGGCATGATAAAACTCTCATACTGTGCCGATAAAATAAGATAGACAAAGCCTAGACAGATCAGAAATATATAGATGGCCTGGTTACCACGTCCTACTTGGTCTTTGGAGATACCCGCCCAATCTATACCATAGCCATGCGGCAAGGTTTTGGCCGCGACTTCATTAATCACCTGAATGGCCTCACCACTACTGTACCCAGGGGCGGCGGAACCGGAAATCTCGGAAGCCATGTACATATTATGCCGAGTGATCTCTGAAAGTCCGTAGACCTTTTCCATATGCATAAACGCTGAGAAAGGTACCATCTCATCCTTGTCATTTTTCACGTATAGCTTCAGGATATCCTCCGGAAGAGCTCTATACTGTGGTAATGCTTGTACCATGACCTTATATTGTCGGTCATACTTAATAAAATTGGTTTCATAGTTACTACCCACCAACGTAGAGAGTGTATTCAGGGCATTATCAATCGTGACACCTTTTAACTGGGCCATATCATTGTCGATATGCAGCATATACTGAGGGAAACTCGCGCTATAAAAGGTGAAAACAGAGGATAGCTCAGACCGTTTATTCAATTCACGAACAAAATCCCTACTCACAGTTTCCATTTTTTTGTAGTCGCCTGAGCCCGCTTTATCCAAAAGTCGCAATTCAAATCCCCCAGCAGCACCATAGCCTGGCACCGCAGGCGGCTGGAAAAATTCGATGGAAGCACCGGGAATATTTTTCGCAGCATTTTCCAGCTGTTCAATAATTTCCTGCGACGATTCTTTACGCTCCTCCCAACTTTTTAAATTGATCAGACACGTTCCTGTATTGGCCCCTGTTCCTTCAGTCAATATTTCATACCCCGCCAACGAAGAGACGGATTGTACACCATCGATATCCTCCGCTTCCTTCTGCAGGGTTTGAGCAGCCAAATTTGTCCGCTCTAAAGTTGATCCCGGCGGCGTTTGGATAATGGCGTAAATCATCCCCTGATCTTCATTTGGTATAAAACCTGCCGGCACAGAATTAATCAAAAAATAAGCGCCGATACAGAATCCGATCAATACCACAAATGTAAGGAGACGTTTGTCAACAATACCTTTTAGTAGGAAAACATATTTGTTTGACATTTTGTCAAACAAGCGGTTGAAGGCATCCAAAAACTTGTCTACAATAGATTTTTTGCGCGGCTTTCCGTGGTTATTCTTTAGCATGATAGCACACAATGCAGGTGTCAATGTCAATGCCACCAGCCCCGATAAAATGATTGACGTCGCCATCGTAATGGAAAACTGGCGGTAAAATATCCCGACAGGTCCGGACATAAAGGCTACAGGTATAAATACCGCTGCCATCAGAAAGGTTATCGCAATGATGGCTCCGCTGATTTCATGCATCGCTTTCTTTGTCGCCTTATATGCAGAGATATGCAGCTCGTCCATCTTGGCGTGCACCGCCTCAATGACGACAATGGCATCATCAACCACAACACCGATGGCCAGTACAAGGGCAAACAAGGTAATCAGGTTGATCGTGATACCAAAAAATTGCATGAAAAGAAACGATCCTACTAAGGAAACCGGTACCGCAATGGTCGGAATCAATGTAGAACGCCAATCTCCCAAAAATAGGAAGACAACGATCGCTACCAAAATAAAGGCTTCAACTAAGGTATGGATAACCTTTTCCATGGAGGCATCCAAAAATTTAGAGACGTCATAACTGATCTCATAATCCAGTCCCTTTGGAAAAGAGCTTTTCAGTTCCTTCATTTTGTCTTTAACATCCTGGATAACTTGGGAAGCATTACTACCATAGGATTGTTTCAGTACGATTGCAGCAGACGGTTTCCCATTTAAGGTTGAATAGATATCATACATTGCCGAACCGAATTTGATGTCCGCAACGTCCCTCAGACGTAACATTTCACCGTTGGCATTTGTACGCAGTACGATATTGCCATAGCCTTCTGTCGTGGTAAAACGTCCGGGATATTTCAGCACATATTCAAAGGACTGTGAAGTAATACCAGATGATTCCCCGGCCTTACCCGGAGATGCCTCCAAACTTTGTTCTGAAAGGGCTTTCATTACCTCCTCCGCTGAAATTTTATACGCTGTCATGCGATCTGGTTTCAACCAGATCCGCATGGCCAATTCCCGTGTTCCAAGAATATTTGCCACACCTACGCCATCGACACGCCGCAGCTCCGAAACGATGTTCATATCCGCGTAGTTGTACATAAAATTTCCATCAAGGTCTTTGTCCTTACTGTAAAGGTTGATATACATCAACATATTAGATTCTTCCCTTGTAATCTTAACTCCCTCCCGTACGACAATAGGCGGAAGCTTGTTAACGACCGAAGCCACACGGTTCTGCACATTCAATGAAGCTTGATTTGGATCCGTGCCCAGATTGAACACCACCTGGATACTAGCTTCCCCGTCGTTACCGGCGTCTGAAGCCATATATTTCATTCCGGGGACACCATTTATGGCGCGTTCAAGAGGAATGATCACTGATTTTATCATCAATTCACCATTTGCACCCGGGTATTCTGCTGTAATATTTACTTTAGGTGGTGATATGGATGGAAACTGAGTTACTGGAAGTTGTACCATCGAAAGAACCCCAAGAAACACAATGATCAGCGATATGACAATCGAAAGTACAGGTCTATTTATAAAACGACTAAACATAATTATTTAAGAGTATGGGGATTTATTCTGTTTTTAATTTCAAATTAGAAATGGCTTCTTTTGGCTGCACAAAACTATAGCTAATTTTTTCATCCTCTTTCACTTTTTGTATGCCATCCAATAGGAATCTATCATCTTTTTGAAGTCCACTGGCAACCACATAAAGATCTGGAAGGGAATTACCTATGGTAATGTAACGGGCTTTTAATTTGCCATTTTTATCCACCACATAAACATATTTACGATCCTGCAATTCATAGGTTGCTTTTTGTGGAATAATTAATGCCTGCTTTAATGGAAAATTCATGACGACTTTACCACTCTCACCATGTTTTAGTAATCGATTGGGATTTGGAAACCTGGCTCTAAACGCAATATTTCCTGTTTCACTGTCAAACTCACTCTCTATGGTCTCTACCACACCATGTTCTGGAAATAATTCATTATTGGCTAACAATAATCCTACATGGGTATCTCCACGTTTATTGATATTGGTTTGATAATTAAGATACTCAGGCTCAGAAACATTGAAATATACGAGCATCTGGCTATTGTCAGAAAGACTCGTTAATAATTCCCCTTCGTCTACCAGACTTCCCAATTTTAGGGGAATTCGGTCTATTGTACCATCAAATGGCGCTCTTATCTCTGTAAAGGAAAGATGCAGTTTGGCAATAGCGGAAGCTGCTTTGGCCTGTTCCAATTTAGCTTTCGCCATGGCAAGTTCATTCGGGGATACTACATTTTTATCCGCTAAGCTCTTTGTGTTCTGTACTTCGATCTCAGCCACATTAACCTCGGCCATTGACTTTCTAAATTCTGCTTCATACATTTTGGGCATAATACGAAACAGCAATTGCCCTTTGTGTACAAATTGTCCTTCGTCCACAAAAATTTGCTCCAGATATCCTTTCTCCTGCGCACGTAATTCGATATTACGGAAAGACTTAATCTGGGATACAAAATCTTTATGGATGGTTGTATCCATTTGTACCGGAGAGGTCACATTGAATTTTTCTTTCTCTTCTTTATCTTCCTTTTTGGATGTACACCCAATTTGGCATAATACCAAAGCCAAATTAACGAGCATAAGTACTCTTTTCATTTGTAAACGTCTAATTAAAAATAAGTTTGATTGTTTGTTTGATATTCGAATTGAAATAACTTAATCCTTAACTTGTTATATATAGGATACAAAAACGGTGAATCATTGATAGATAAATGAAAACCCTGTTGATACAGAAATTAAAAAGAATAAGGCTAAGCTATTTTGGGGAATTGGCTACTAAATTCTCCAATTTTGTTGAAGAATATATCTTTGTGGGTGTAAATAAGCGATAAAATTGCAAAAGGGAATCTTCTTTGCAAATCGGAATACAAAAATGAAAAGTACGACCGCACAGAACAATAAAGCTACAAAATCGGCAGCTGCATGTAGATCCTTGGTTAATTGAAAATTCTCGCTATTAAATTCTTCAAAGACGGGATTTTCATCATGAACATTTCCCGCAATGAGGGGGTCGATATGAGAGGTGAGCGAAGCAATCTTTTCCTTTAGATGAGCTTCATTATGCTGGTACATGAAACTGACCACAGGACGATCTGATTCATTGAGCACAGCATGGCTATTACCGCTCCTAATTAATAGGAAGACTATAAAACATAGAATTGTAATAACCGCTTTCATTTGTGGGCAAATATACTGGCGTAGAAATAATTTTAATAAGCTTTAACACAATTTAACAAAATGATTACATTCGGCCGATAGTAATCAAAATAATGAAAGCTGTTTTCCTATTTCATCAGCCTTTGGAGCTTTTGCGCGACCAAAGACTGTCCGACCATTGTATTTCCAGGAATTTCCGCGTTCTTCCTCTATTACCTGTTGAATATCAAACTGTGGCGTAAAATTATGCTCAGCATCCAAGATAATCTGATGAAGTTTATTTATGGATTTCAACTTATCGCTATTTCCCAGCTTTGATTTTTCGATACCTTTTCGTAGGATCTGAATACTTTGATCATAGATATCCAGAGGAACGGGAAAAGGATGTCCGTCCTTTCCTCCATGTGCAAAAGAAAAGCGTGCCGGATCCTTAAATCGTGCAGGAGCACCATGTATCACCTCGCTGACAAGTGCCAACGATTGTAATGTACGGGGCCCCATTCCTTTTAACAGTAGAAGCTCCTCAAAATTCTGCGGTTGGTTTTCCCGTGCGACATACAACATCGCTCCTAGCCTTTTCAGATCAATGTCTGTAGATCGGACATCATGATGGGAAGGCATCACTAACCTTTTAAAGTCCAATAATGCTTGAGAAGAATCTTCATTTACGATAGTCATGATGCCAGCTCTATTCGGAGCCGCACCAGAAGCCGTCAAATTTAAAATAATTCCCTGAGGACAACCGTTGATACCAGCATGGGGTTCTTCAATGAAAGACCGGACTTTGTCTGAATGCCAATGATAGCGACGAGCAGTTCCATCGTAATCATGCATACCCTGTTGTACGACAGTCCAATGACCGCTTTTAGCCACAATAAAATTATGAAGATACAACTGATAACCATCTTGTATCGCCGTATTATCTACTTTTGCTACCAACTTACTTGTTCGAACCAACCTATTACCATCCAAACCAGTTTTGTTCGCGAGGTAAAGTAGTTCCTGAGGTGTGCCTTTAGAAAATTTACCCTTACCACCACATATATAAAGACCGAATGCATCCGCACAAGGGTTAATAGCGCGTTTTAGAGCTCCCATGACAGATGTTGTAATACCTGATGAATGCCAGTCCATGCCGAGCACGGCGCCAAAGCTTTGAAACCAAAACGGATCTGCCAAGCGCCTGAGCACCTCATCTTGCCCATAGTCCATCAGGATCACCTCAACAATGGATCTGCCCAATAAACTCATCCTTTCATAAAGCCAAGCCGGTACCTTTCCATAGTGCAATGGCAAATCCGCTATTCCCGAATGCTTCATAAATAAAACTAAATTTATTAGCACAAATGTAATTCTTTTTTATTGATCAAAAAAGATTTTCAGAAATTTTAAATACACGACCTGAAACGAGAGACCTGTGTATGCTCTTTTATTTATAAAATTGGAAAATTTCTTTTCTGTATTTAGGGGGAGCTTTGACTTAAATACCTAAAGAAGCTCACAACGCACAGGATGAATAATAAAAAAGGCTGGATAATTAGCGAATTAATCCAGCCTTTTTTTATTTCAATATTGAATGTGCTCCCACACAGGGCAGTTACTCAATGTTATCCTTCGTTGGTGATTTACTTTCCAGTTAATGCCGATAGCAATCCCGCGCGGAAGGATGGATCTTTTTCGGAAAATTCAATACCATGCTTATACGTATCCACATTAAAAAACAACTCCGCTGGTTCTGCTTTTTTATTCTCTAAAAAGAGTTTAAAACTATATGCAGTTTTCTTTGATAAATCAACATTCATTTTATTGGATGAGAAGACATTGGGCAATACTACGTCTTTTGTAAAGCCATCGCTAGTTGGCATTTGAAACAATTCACCCAATGCTTTGACTAGATTATTGGATTGCGTTCCTAGGCTAGTGATTTTAATTTTCCCTTTAGTAAATCCTACGTCGTCACTTGGCTGACCATCAATAATGCCCGCAGGTATAAAATCAATAATTTCAAATTTCGCGCCGACAGTATCCTGATTGTAAAGTGATTTCGTTGTATAAATACGGCTCGAATCTGTTTTTACTTCATCCGTAATACGCAAAAAGAAATTCTTCTTTTCGGGTCCAGGAGTACCATTCGTCAATTTTTCGATGCGCACCCGTTCGACTGTATTTGTCGTCGCAGTATCACTTCCATCAGTTTTCTTCTGATTGGAATTTCCACAAGCAGCCAACATCAGCGTAGCTGTGGCAAGAATGGCTATAGATTGAATTTTGTACATGGTGATTTGTTTATTATCAGTAATCATTCATATTGTTCTTATAATATTACTATTATTACTGATAACAAACAACCATTGGCAATGTTTTTATTTTATTTCAATAAAGCTTCGTATAAAATTTCAACAGGATGAAAGGATTTTCTTCCTGCACCATCCTTGATCTGATGCCGGCACGAAGTACCTGCTGCAGCGATTAAAGTTGCTGTATCCGTTTCGCGTACAGCTGGCAATAAAACCAGTTCAGCCACTTTCATTGAAACATCATAGTGCTCGGCCTCATATCCAAAGGAACCCGCCATCCCGCAGCAACCTGAAGGAATAACTTCAACAGCGTAATTTGACGGAAAGGACAATACCTGCTGGGTCACACCTACCAAATGAAAAGCCTTTTGGTAGCAATGTCCATGTAGCTTGATTTTTCTGTCGACGGCAGTAAACTGTTCCTGATGAATACGGCCAGCATCGATTTCTGCTAATAGAAACTCGTCAATCATAAGTGCATTTTTAGCAATCCGGTGGGCATCAGCACGGAGGTTTTCATCGACCAGACTTAAGTATTCATCCCTAAAAGTAATGATCCCAGATGGCTCAATACCTAACAACGGCATATCGTCTGTGATCAGATCTTTTAGAAAATTGATGTTCTGGTTGGCAATTTTCTTGGCTTCTTTGACAAATCCTTTGGAAAGAAAAGTCCGGCCACTTTGCACATGTTTTGGAATAATCACCTCATAGCCCAATGCCGTTAGCAACTTATAAGCTGTAATACCGATCTCAGCATCATTATATTCCGTAAACTCATCAGAGAATAGGTAGACCCTACGTTTTTGTGGTACTATCTTTTGTTTCTTGACCCATTGGCTCAATGTCGTTCCATTAACCGTGGGAAGCGAACGCTGCGGCGCAAAACCGACCATTTTCTTAACCAACCCGGACAAGAAGTCATTCTTCACAAAAAAATTATAAATTGGAGCAACGAGTGAACCTAATTTTTGCGAATCGGTAAAGTTAGCAATCAATTTAGCCCTAAAGCCAGCGCCGTGTTCATCGTAATAATGTTGTAAAAATTCTGCTTTCATTTTGGCAACATCCACACTTGAAGGACATTCTGTTTTGCAACCTTTGCAACTCAAACATAAATCCATGACTTCCTTGATCTCCTCATGATCAAAGCGATTTTTCTTTGTAGAATTGGTCAAAAACTGCCGTAACATATTTGCTCTCGCGCGCGTTGTATCCTTCTCATCTCGAGTCGCCATAAAAGAAGGGCACATGGTACCGCCAGTAATTTCTGTTTTTCGACAATCACCCGAACCCGAGCATTTTTCCGCTAAACGCAAGATAGATTCATCTTTCGAAAAATCGAAATATGTATTTATCGACGTTGTATTCTTGTCATTGTCATAGCGCAAATGAGCGTCCATTGGCGGTGTGTTAACAATTTTATTGGCATTAAAAACCCCCAGTGGATCAAAGATTAGTTTTACTTCTTCCAAAAGCTTATAGACCTTTTCGCCAAGTACCTTACCAATAAATTCGCCTCTTAAACGCCCATCACCGTGTTCTCCGCTTAATGATCCATTATACTTTAAAACTAGGTCACTTGTTTTTTCCAGTATGGAGCGGAAAGTGCGTTTACCTTCTTCTGTTTTCAGATTGACAAAAGGTTCAATATGCAGTTCACCGGCTCCAGCATGCGCGTAATAAGAGGCATGTACACCTTCTTCGATCAATAGCTTCTGAATATCGCTGACATATTCCGGCAAGTCTTCCGGAGAAACCGCGCAGTCTTCGATTAAGTTTACAGGCTGACTATCACCCGGGAGATTACGGATAAGGCCAAGTCCCGCTTTTCTAACATCCCAGACTAAATTCGTTTGTTCGGTTCCCGTTATAAATGGATAAGCATAGCCTAAGCCTCTTTCGATCAGTTCAGCCTTTAAAGCCATGGCTTTAGCTTCGGTCGCGGCTAAAGTATCACCTCTAAACTCGACGATTAATAATGCCTGCGGATCTCCCTCTATAAAAAAACGATTATACTGATAAGTAGGGTGACCAACCGTAAAATCCATAATATATTTATCCACCAGCTCCGAAGCCTCCGGCTTATGGTTCAATGCGATCACGTTACCACGCATACATTCGACCATATCGGAAAAGTGTACACATAATAGGCCCAATTCTTTCGGTGGTAAATCCATCAAGCGTAGCTTTGCCTCAGTGACAATCGCCAAAGTACCCTCCGAACCCGCCAAAAGATTACACATATTAAAAGGTCGATGTCGATCACTCAGAATGTCCAACGCATAACCTGTGTTTCGTCTGGTAATCGAACGCTTGGGATAACCAGCATCAATATCTGCCAGATTTTGAGGATCTGTCAACAAGTCATTCATTTGGCGATAGATATCCCCCTCACGATCTTTCTGTAAAAGTTTTTTGAAATAACTTTTCTCGTCCAGCGAAGTAAAGCTTACTTCAGATTTATCATCTAGAAGTACATTTGATGCAATGACGTTGTTCCGCGTATCACCCCAAACAATCGAATGAAGACCAGAAGAGTTATTGCCGATCATCCCGCCGATCATGGCCCGGCTAGCGGTAGAGGTTTCGGGGCCAAACATCAAGCCAAAAGGTTTAAGGTAGCTGTTTAAATCATCACGAATGACACCTGGTTCCACACGAACCCATTTCTCCTGCACATTCAATTCGAGGATGCGGTTAAAATGACGGGATATATCCATGATAATACCATTTCCAACAACTTGACCCGCCAACGATGTACCAGCGGCACGTGGAATTAATGTTGTTTGGTTTGCGCGGGCAAAATCAATCAGGTTCTTTATATCATCTATATCAGATGGAATAGCCACAGCCAACGGCTTCTCCTGGTACACCGAGGCATCCGTCGAATAGGCAAGCAACATGGTTTGATGTAATGCTTCATCTGTATAGTACAACTCACCTTTCAGTTGAGCTGCCAATAAGGCTAATTGATTCTGGTCTTTCACTGAATTTGCTTTTTAATATAGAAAACAAATTTAATTAAATTTCCCTTCGAAAAAAGCAACAATTGCAAGAAACATACAATTCTTTTCAATAAAACGCATAAAAACGCATACACAAAATGCAACAAACCTGAATTTTATTTCGCGCCTTCGTCATTTGCTCGTATTTTTGCAACAGCAACACTATTTAATGAACTAACCTCTTCTTTGTTATATGCGTAATCTTATCCTTCGATACACATTACATTCAGATTTTATTATATATACAATACGAGTACTCGCCGGATTTTTACTGGGCTATATCTTATTTGTATCCTTTCCAGAATACTCCGTTTCCTGGACCCTTATTTCAATTATCCTGGTCATATCCCCACAGGAAAATGAATCCAAAAAAATTGCCATTGACCGTGCAAAATCCAATTTCATTGGCTCCGCGATCGGACTTAGCTTATATTTCGTCCCGATCCCACAACTCTATGCGATGATTATCGGCATGCTTGCCTCCCTCATTATCTGCAAAGCGCTGAATATTATGGCAGTGGCGCGCACATCTATGGTAGCTTTAATTATTGTCTACTTACATGAGCAGGAAAGTCGCTCTTATTTCGCTGCCCTGGACCGTTTCGGTTGTGTCTGCGTGGGATGTTTGATCGGCTTAGGTGTCATCCTATCTACCCGGAATATGATTATTAAGTTGAGAAATCGGTACAATTGTTGAGCATCGTTTACTAGAGATTTTTTGCAACTCCTTCTCAACCAATAAATTAAAGTAAACAAAGGAAATCCAAAGGAAATCCATCTGACTTTTTATAGAATAAAATTCAGCACCCAAACTGGGTTATCAGAATAATATTCATAAATAATACTTATATTTTGAATATTATACATTTTTCCATACCTTTGCAGTCGAAATGACAAAAGTAGAATATAATTTAGATCAGGTGGATTACAAAATCCTTCGTTTGATGCAGGATAACGGGCGTATCAACAATGCTGATATCGCCAGAGAATTAGGCATGGCTCCTTCAGCAATACTGGAGCGGGTCAAGAAGCTTGAACAGAAGGACGTGATCTTAAAATACAGCGCCAAGATCAATCCTGCGGCTGTTGATCAAAAACTTTTATCATTTATTTTCATCAAAGCCAATGATATCATTGGTGAACAACGCGTCGGCCTCGCCCTCGCGGAAATCCCTGAAGTACAGGAAGTACACGACATTGCTGGAGATGACGGTTATCTTATCAAAGTAAGAACTGCAGATTCAACAGGTTTAGTGGATTTAATGCGTAATACATTAAGTAAGGTAGAAGGAATAATTTCTACACGTACCACAATCGTACTTCAGACGGTAAAAGAAGATCAACAGGTTGTTATACCTGAATAATAGAAAGGAGGTTTCATTATGTTACAAGGACACAAAAAAGCTGCAAGCCCACTGATGGTTGTAGTTGCTTATTTTATAATTTACGTGGTATGGGGGTCAACCTTCTTTTTTATAGAAAAAGCGTTGCATAGTTTTCCACCATTTATATTAGGATCATTTCGATTTGTTACCGCAAGTGCAATCCTGATGAGCTATTGTGCGATAAAAGGTTATAAATTATTTAATAAACGTTCCATATTAGAAGCTTCCTTTGTCGGATTTCTCCTCTTGTTCGTCGATATGGCCGGAGTCATCTGGGCGGAGCAATACGTGTCCGGTGGAGTGGCAGCGATAATCGCCGCAGCAGCAGCAATCTGGTTTATTTTACTTGACAAACCTAAATGGAAGGAGAATTTTAGCAGTATCACTACTGTAGCCGGGGTTATTCTTGGATTTGTTGGAGTCGTTATGCTATTTGCCGAACAGATTATAGCATCCAACGACAATGCAAATGGAAATTTAAAAATCATTGCTTTATGCATTTTGGTGTTGGGCTCCATTGCCTGGACAGTAGGTTCTTTAGCATCTAAATATTTCAAAAAAACAGAAGCGCAAGAAAAAGAAGACTTGCATGTTATGGTCAAAACAGCCTGGCAGATGGTCACTGCAGGTGTTCTTTTTAATATTACGGCACTTTTTACGGGCGAGTATGCGTCATTTGAATTAAGCAGCGTCGCTCCTGTAGACTGGTTCAATTTAGGCTATTTGATCACATTTGGTTCTATCCTCGCATTTAGCTCTTACATTTGGCTTTTACAGGTGCGCCCGGCAATGGAAGTAAGTACTTATGCCTATGTAAATCCGATCATTGCGTTAATATTAAGTCATTTTTTTACGTCACATGCCGTCACCTCCCTACAGATTGTAGGTTTGGCCGTGATTTTGTTCTCTGTTTTACTGATGAATTGGAAAGCTTACCGCACCAAATTATCAGCTAAAAATAAAAACAAAAAGATCCTTCAAAGAAACACATTGGATACATTGGCGAAAAATAATGACCGTCAAACTCCCATAGATGATCTTCCGGAGGCAGAATTGGTTCACTAGGTTGTTATTTTTCTAATTATATGATAAAGCTTAACGTAGATTTATGTTAAGCTTTTATTGTTTTTATGTTTTTGGCAAAATTAGCCCATAAGGAATAAGATTTCTTCGTATATAATTGGCTAACTTTGCCCCAATATTTGGTTAAACTAACTATAATGAATATATCAAAGCAAATTGCCTTTATTGGTAGTCTTGGAGTCGCTTCGCTTTTGATGGTCACCGGTTGCTCAAAGCAACTCCACCCTACACAGAAGGATTTCCATCAATATCATATTAATAAGGAGGTACAAGCAGATCCTACTGTCGTTTCAATCTATGAGCCGTTCAAGCAAAAGATGGAAGCTGAAATGAACCGCGTTATCGGACACGCCGACAAGGCCCTCACGAAAGAGAAAACTCCCGAAACGTTAATGGGGAATTTTTTCTGTGAAGCGTTACTATGGATGAGCGCGCATTATGCCCATAATCCCGCAGACCTGGCCTTTGCGACCAAAGGGGGAATCCGTAACGATCTCAAGGCAGGAGATATCACCGTCGGTCATATTTTTGAAGTGATGCCATTTGAAAATACATTAACGATTATCACACTAAAAGGCAACCAGATACGTCAGCTTGCTGATTATATTGCCACCACGCATGGCCAGCCCATTGCAGGCATGACCTTGACGGTAACCGGCAATAAAGCTCAGGACATCAAAATTAAAGGACAGGCCATCGATGACAACAAATTATACAAACTGGTCACCTATGATTATCTTGCCAATGGCGGTGATAACCTCGTTTTATTAACGCAATCGGTCTCCAGGACCAACTATCCCCAACGGATGCGCGAAGGTTTAATAGAATATGTAAGTGAATTAACAAAAGCAGGTAAACAAGTAAATGCGGAATTAGATGGAAGAGTTAAAATCAATTAATCGGAGAACGTTTATCAAGCAAGCCGGTGGATTCTCCGCAGCACTTGCTTTGGGTTCATTACCTTTTCAGGCGGCGGCAGAACGTAAAAAGATCAAATTGACCATTTTACATACGAACGATGTACATAGCCGCATTGAACCCTTTCCAATGGACGGTGGTAAGTACCAGGGACTGGGGGGGGTGGCCCGCCGCAGCACATTGATCAATAAAATCCGCAAGGAAGAAAAGAACCTCCTGTTGCTGGATGCCGGCGACATGTTTCAGGGAACACCGTATTTTAACCTTTTTGGGGGCAAACTGGAATTAGACCTCATGACGAAATTAGGATATGATGCCGGGACTTTTGGTAATCACGAGTTTGACAATGGTCTGGACGGGCTCGTCAAATACCTGGATCACGCCAAATTCCCTTTTTTGACCGCCAACTACGATTTTAAAGGCACCGTGCTAGAAGGAAGGACACAAGATTATACCATTTTCCATAAAGATGGCATTAAAATAGGTGTATTTGGACTTGGTGTTGATATCGAAGGTTTGGTAGATCCTAATAATTACATGGGCATGCGCTATCTGGATCCGATCGAAATCGCGAACAAAATTGTTAAAATCCTAAAGGAAAAACATAAGTGCGATCTTATAATCTGTCTTTCACACCTTGGATATCAATATGAGAATGATAAGGTTTCAGATCTGGTACTTGCCTCCAAAACATCAGATATTGATCTGATCATCGGCGGTCACACACATACTTTTTTAAACGAACCGACCTTAGTCACAAATTTAAAAGGAACGCAGACAGTGATCAACCAAGTGGGGTTTGCAGGCATTAACCTCGGCCGAATTGATTTCATTATGGAACCCAGTTCAGGTAAAAAACAGATGATAGCAAGTACCTATCAGGTTAACCCCTCAATCGAAGAGTCACTATTGGCATAAACGTTATCAATTTATAATAGATGCCAAATTGACCAATATCAATTTGGCATTTTTTTATCAAAATGAGTTATAGCTTTTATAAGCCCAGGCTGCTCCCCTATCGGGAAGACAATAAAGTGCTTACAAAAATCAACACTGTCTAAAAAGCAAATTATTTGCATGAAAAAAATTATATCCATATACCTAGATTCTTTTAAAGGCCTTTCGCAGGCTGCCTGGCTTTTGGCCATTGTTATGTTGATCAATAGAATGGGTAGCATGGTCATCCCCTTCCTGGGACTTTACATGACGCAGGTACTTCATTTTGATATTAAGCAAGTCGGAATTGTCCTGATGAGCTACGGTATAGGTTCCGTATGCGGTTCCTATATCGGCGGATGGCTGACAGATCGGATCGGCAGTTTTAAGGTGCAATTCGGGAGCCTGGTATTGGCTTCCCCCTTATTTCTATTAATTCCCTATTTTAAAGAAGTTCAATCCCTGTCCGTCATGATCTTTACGCTAAGTCTGATTTTTGATGCATTTAGACCGGCGAATTCTGTTTCAGTGGCCAGCTATGCAAAGCCCGAAAATATAACCCGTGCCTTTTCACTAAACAGACTGGCTATCAACCTGGGCTTTTCAATCGGCCCCGCCGTTGCCGGTTTCCTCGCTACAATTTCGTTTAACTGGATTTTCTATGGGAACTCCTTTGCCGTACTATGTGCAGCAGTAATTTTCTTTATCTTTTTTAACAAAAGGCAAAAAAGAACGGATGTTAAAGCAAAAAAAGACGCTTTGGCACACAGCGAGGTGGCAAACCAAAGCCGCAACCCCTATACGGATGTTCCCTTTGTGCTGTTTAATATCTTCTGCTGTATTTTTTCATTTTGCTTTTTCCAGTTAATTACAACCTTGCCGATATTCTATCGCGAAGTGCATCGCCTGGATGACCATCAGATCGGATTCCTATTGGGTTGGAGTGGTTTTGTGATTGTTTTACTGGAGATGTTTGTTGTTCATGTCGCTGAAAAGAGATTTTCACTGATCAGCACCCTGGTGTTTGGTACATTTCTATGCGCCAGTTCATATGCCATGCTGAATTATATGGGCGGACTTGGCTGGTTATATTTCACCTTCTTTATTTTTGGCCTCGGTGAGATGCTGACATTGCCATTTATGGCTACTGTATCCGTTAACCGCTCTACCCCAAAAACACAAGGCGCATATATGGGTTTCAATTCCCTGGCATTTTCTGCAGCAAATATTTTTTCGCCACTGCTCGGGACATCTATTGTTGACTCCTTTGGTTTCACCACACTATGGTGGGCAACAGCGCTGACACTTTCCTTCACAGGACTTGGCTTCTACCTTGTTCTAAAATGGATGCGATAAACAGCAAGGGGGCATTCAAATGAAATGCCCCCTTGCTGTTTATCAATAAGATCCGGAGATTTTCCTACCAGATCTTAATACGTCTGTCCATCGGGACAAACATCTTGTCGCCCTCTTTCGTTTCCCACGCTGCATGAAACGCATCTAAATTGATAATCGGCGCAAAAGCCCGATATTGCGCAGGGGAATGTGGATCTGTTTTCACCTGATTCACAACAAACTCATCGGTTGTTTTTGTTCTCCAAATAGTAGCCCAAGAAAGGAAAAAACGTTGGTTTTGCGTAAATCCATCGATCAGACCGGGATTTCCTTTATCTTTTAAATAAAGCTGCAATGCATCAAAGGAAACAGAAGAGCCGCCCAAATCACCAATATTCTCACCTAACGTAAAACGACCGTTCACAAAAACTCCCGAAACTGGTTCATAAGCTTCAAATTGTTTTACCAGGGCATCTGCCGCTGCTTCAAATTTAGCCTTGTCGCCATCCGTCCACCAGTTATTCAAATTTCCGTTTCCATCGTATTTTGCTCCCTGGTCATCAAAACCGTGCGATAGTTCATGCCCTATGACGGCACCGATACCTCCAAAATTAACGGCTGCATCCGCTTTGTAATCATAGAAAGGAGGCTGAAGAATTGCGGCCGGGAATACAATTTCGTTAAACAACGGACTATAATAGGCATTGACGGTCTGTGGTGTCATGCCCCATTCAGATTTATCAACTGGTTTGTCCTGTTTCGCAAGGTTCTCGTAAAAAGACCACTTGCTGGATGATAGGACATTCTCGTAAAGCGAAGTACTAACATCAAGTTTGCTATAATCTTTCCATTTATCCGGATAACCGATCTTCACTTTAAACTTCGACAGTTTTTCAAGCGCCTTCACTTTTGTGTCTGCGGACATCCATGTTAAACCATTGATATGTTGCCCAAATGCTTTTACAAGGTAGCTTACCAGTTCTTCAGCGTCAGCTTTCGCTTGTGGCGGAAAATTCTCTTTCACATAAAGCTTTCCCAAAAGTTCTCCGGCAATAGAATTCACGAACTCTACCCCCCGTTTATCCAGCGCACGTTGCTCCTTCTGCCCTTTAAGCTTACGCCCCCAGAAATCAAAAGAAAGATCGTTTAATTCCTGTGTCGTATACGAAGCAGCGGTATTTAATACATGAAATGTTAATATATCCTTAATGACCGGAAGATTCGCAGGGTTGAAGATCTTATCTAAATTTTGATAGTATTTCAGTTCAGGTACAATAACGGTATCCGCTTTAAATCCAACATCACTTAGATATTTAGCAATGTCGACATTTTTTACCATCTTCTTTAAATCCGCAACTGCCACCGGATTGTAGCGGCCGTTTGCGTCCCGCGACTGTTCGACAGTTTTTAGGTTAGCAGCCAATTCTTTTTCAAAAGCGACAATTTTAGGCCCTTTAAGATCTCTCGTGCGTTGACCTGACTTGGCATAAAGTGCTGAAATATAATTTGAATAGTCCTTTAAGGTCTCTTCATTTTTTTTGTCTTTTACCTGGTAATAAGAACGGCCTAAACCCAAACTTCCCCCACCCAAGTAAACCGTATTGACATTCGAATTTTTGAGATGTCCATAGACATATCCACCAAAGAAAGGATTGCCTCCTATAGGTGCAACCTCTACCAGATATTTATAAAGATCATCAAAATTCTTTATCGCATTGATTTTTGTCAAATAGGGCTGAACAGGCGCCAAGCCAAGTTTGTCGCGTGTTTTCATGTCTACAAAAGATCTGTACAGATCCCCGATCTTCTGGTTATCAGTTCCTTTTGGAAACTGGCCAGATAACGACTCTTGCAACACTTTCAGCGTGGCAATATCTGTATTCTCACGTAACTCATCAAAAGATCCCCAACGCGCTTTATCGGATGGTATCTTAACAGTTTTCATCCACTGACCATTTACAAAATTGTAGAAATCATCCTGCGGACGAACGGTTTTATCCATGTAATCTACATTAATCGCATTATTTTGGGCATAACCGGCCAAAGAACCGCATGCCAGCGAAGCAGCTAACAGTATACTTCTCTTCATATGATATTTTAGTTTGTTATCTATTCACACAAACTTAAGAAAAGTTTTGCTATTGCCCGTTATACAGAACATAGTTTTGCGGACAACTAAAATAATATACATTTCATTATGTCTGCGTCTTGCTTCCCGTCGATTTACGGAGAAGAAGAAGGAAGATAATCAGAAACAGCGCCACGCCGCCCAGCCAAATCCATGGATTGGCAAACCATAACGTGCCGTTTGCCTCTCTGAGTTTTTGATTTTCCTCAATGGGTACGTCCGCATATAACGACACAAAGAAAGAGAGCAGACAGAATAGTACAGACATTCTTTTCATGCGATCTACTTTATATAGATAGAATGCTCCGAAGGCCTATTTTGTTTGCTTCGTATAAAATTGTTTTCAGTCCTTCTGTCTGATCTCCCCCAGGTGAACCACATCTTTTAAATCAAAAGGCGTCTCCTGATAGACAAAATAGTTAAGCCAATTATTGAATAATAGGTTCGCATGACTCGTCCATCGTACCAAAGGTTGATTATCAGGATTATCATCGCGATAATAGTTCGCTGGCATACGTATGGTTTGGCCTTTTTCTAAATCTCTTTTATACTCCTCATCCAACGTAAAAGGCGCATACTCGGAATGACCGGTCAGATAAAACTCACGTCCGCCACGGGAAGATGCGATGGCTATGCCGGCCTCGGGAGACTCGGAAAGAATTTCTACGCCGCTTTTAGTAAGCAAATCTTCCTTCTCAATAGTGGTATGCCGGCTATGCGGAATAAAAAACTCATCGTCAAATCCACGAAATAATGGATGTCTTTTGTCCAGTGCTGTATGCTTGAATACGCCAAAAAGTTTTTCTCCCAAAGGTTTCTTCTCAACCTCATAGAAATGGTATAACGCAGCCTGTGAGGCCCAACAGATATATAAGCTCGACGTCACATGCGTCCTCGCCCAGTCAAAGATTGTCTGGATCTCATTCCAATAAGTCACCTCTTCGAATCGAACCATTTCCACGGGTGCTCCCGTGATGATCATACCGTCGTAAAAGTTCTCTTTCACTTCACTCAGGCTTTTATAAAACATCTCCAGGTGTTCCTCAGGTGTATTTTTGGACACGTGGGTTTCCAGTCGAAGAAACTCCATCTCCACTTGCAAAGGATTATTGGAAAGTAAACGAATAAAATCGGTCTCCGTTGTGATCTTAAGCGGCATCAGATTAAGGACCAAAACACGTAATGGTCTAATATCCTGCTCATTTGCTCTCAGGTCACTCATGACAAAGATATTCTCCTTTTTTAAAAGTTCTATCGCAGGAAGGTTATTAGGAAGTTTGACTGGCATATATAAATTCTCCTTATACAATTAGCATGCAAAATTAGCAAGAAAATGGCAGAATAATAAATGAATCCGCAAATTTAAGTTTGCACCGAATGTGCAGATTCCATTACCTTCCAACTTATTCTTCACTTAATTGTTTTAAGGCATTTCTAAACTTCACTGATCCGAAGTTCATCCCGCCAACATGCTTGTTGACCAATTTGCCCGCTTTATCTAGGATAATGGTGGTCGGTATACTTGTCGTACTCCATTCTTTTGGCAATGCCGAATTCAGTTGATAGACCGGAAGATTATACTTCCGCTTTTTTAGAAACTTCGCTGAAGATTTCAGATTACCGTCAACGTCCACGGACAAAAAAACGATTTTGCTATTCCCCTGAAAATCCTTATACAGTTTGTCCAGAGAAGGCATTTCCGCCAGACAGGGTGAGCACCATGTCGCCCAAAGATTGATCAGGACAACCTTGTTTTTGAGCTGATTTAACGAAACAACATTTCCTTTGCTGTCTTTAAAGCTAACCTCCCCATTCTTGTTTAATAGGACTGTTTTTTCCTTTTGTTCTCCGGGATGCGCATAACTGAACGCTGTGTCGACAAATGGTATAGAAAGCAATAAACTAGCGGCAATCAATCTGAATGTATTTTTTATTTCCATCTTGTTTTCTCCAATAAAAGGACATTAACTTAAACGTCTGATCTGGAAAATGATTGTACCTTTCGTACAAAACAAACTAATATCAACGTTCTCCAACGCAACGCTGACTCCGGCTGATCCGCCAATTTTATCGTTCCGCGGCTACCAAACGGTTTAGAAACCGTCTGATTAAAAGAATTAAATCTTGAGACTATAAAATGTAATCAACTAATAAACAAACATTTAATCCGAATAAAATATAGATCCGAGTTATTCCTGATCCGAACGGCTGCTTTTGTGCAGTTCAACAACTGAAAGAAATGATATGTCTAAAAGTTATTACAAACAAATTTACTGATATGGTTATTATATAGTATATAATAAGTAAATCAATATGAGCAAGGAAAAATCAATTCAGGAAATCGAAATCGATGGAAAAGTGTATCAGTATAGCTCCCTAAGGGATCTACCAGAAGGTAATATTGAGCACCTCCCATTCAGTATCCGAATTCTTCTGGAAAATGTATTACGTAATCATGATGGATTTAGTATAACGGATGAACATGTCAGCACATTGATCGGCTGGTGTCCACAACCCGTTGATAAAGATATTCCATTTAAGCCGGCACGCATTCTGATGCAGGATTTTACGGGCGTTCCTGCTGTTGTGGACATGGCTTCCTTAAGGGCTGAATTTATTCGACATGGCAAGGATGGACAGAAGATCAATCCGGCAATTCCGGTTGATCTGGTAATTGACCATTCAGTGCAGGTGGATTATTTTGGAACAGAATACTCCTACGACAAAAATGTCGAACTGGAATATGAGCGCAACGGGGAGCGTTATGAGCTTTTAAAATGGGCGCAAAAAGGTTTAAAAAATTTCACTGTCGTGCCGCCGGGAATGGGAATCTGTCATCAGGTAAACTTAGAATACCTTGCCAAGGGTGTTATTGCCCGTGATAATTGGCTTTTTCCGGACACCTTGGTGGGTACCGATTCACATACGCCGATGGTGAATGGCATCGGTGTTCTGGGCTGGGGTGTGGGTGGCATTGAAGCTGAAGCCGCCATGCTGGGACAGCCCATCTTCTTCACCTGCCCGGAAGTAATCGGACTCAAACTTACAGGCAAAATTCCGGATATCTGTACCGCAACTGATATGGTTCTTTCGATTACAAAAATCTTACGCGATAAGGGAGTTGTCGGAAAATTTGTTGAGGTCTTCGGAGAAGGATTGGATACACTATCAGTGACAGACCGCGCCACCATATCCAATATGTCTCCCGAATTTGGCTGTACGGTCACCTATTTTCCGATAGATGACCGTACGCTGGAATATATGCACAGTACCAATCGAACTGAACAGGAAATTAAAATTGTCGAAGAATACTGTAAGCGCAATTTGCTCTGGCGCACGGGAAAGGAACAGATCTCCTACTCTTCGGTAGTGGAATTTGACCTAAACACACTAGAACCGACAGTCTCCGGCCCCAAGCGTCCACAAGACAAAATTTTGGTCAAGGATCTAAACCATAAGTTTTCACAGCTTTTAGATAGCGAACACCATAGGCAATATATTCCAATGCCACAGCGTTCGGAATCAGCCTGGCTGGCAGATGGTGGGTCGGGGACCGAATTTACTTTTGGGAAAGTTCCGGTTGAACATGCTTCTCCCCATGAAGTTATTTCAGAGTCCATACATGCCGTACGCATCAAACACAATCACAAGGAATATATTGTCAGCGACGGCAGTATTGCTATTGCCGCGATAACCAGTTGTACCAATACCTCTAATCCGACTGTGATGATCGGTGCGGGTCTATTGGCCAGAAATGCGATCGAACGCGGTTTGCGCACAAAATCCTGGGTGAAGACCTCACTGGCCCCGGGTTCAAAAGTAGTAACCCAATACCTGGAAAGATCAGGCCTGAATGCAGATCTAGATGCGCTAAGATTTCACACTGTAGGTTATGGTTGCACTTCCTGTATTGGAAACTCAGGACCACTCCCACCCCAAATTGCTGAAGCAGTGGAGAAAGGGGAATTGATTGTTGCCTCGGTACTGTCAGGAAATAGAAACTTTGAAGCACGCGTACATCCTCAGGTAAAAATGAACTTTTTGATGTCTCCAATGTTGGTTGTTGCCTATGCCCTTGTAGGTCGAGTGGATATCAATCTAATGGAAGAACCATTGGACTATGATCCAAATGGCCAACCGGTTTATTTAAAAGATATCTGGCCAAGCCGCGAAGAAATCACCAAAACAGTTAACGAATGCGTCAAACAATCTGATTTTCAGGAAGTATATGACGTTATTTTCGACGGATCTACGGACTGGCAAGACCTGGAAGTCAACCTTGACCAGAATTATCAATGGGACAATAATTCAACCTATATCAAAGAATCCCCTTTTTTTGAAAACTTACAGGCAGTTCCACAGCCCGTCGAGGACATCAAAAATGCCCGAGTACTGCTTTATTTAGGGGACTCTGTTACAACCGACCATATATCGCCGGCAGGTTCTTTTAAGGAAGATACCGCAGCCGGAAAATACCTAAAAGCCCATCAGGTGAATAGAGAAGATTTCAACTCTTATGGTTCTAGACGTGGTAATCATGAAGTGATGATGCGTGGAACCTTTGCCAACGTGCGCATTAAAAACAAAATTACCGATCAGGAAGGTGGTTTCAGCCGGTATTTCCCAACAAATGAAGTAAAAACAGTCTATGATACAGCAATGGAATATAGAAAAACCAATACGCCGCTGATCGTTTTGGCCGGAAAAGAATATGGTTCAGGATCTTCCCGGGATTGGGCAGCCAAAGGCACATTTCTCCTTGGTGTACGGGCGGTGATTGCCGAAAGCTTTGAACGTATACATCGAAGCAATCTGGTGGGTATGGGAGTAGCACCGCTTGTTTTTATCAATGGAGAGAATGCCGAAAAGCTGGGACTTGACGGTACTGAAACCTATACCATCACTGGCCTGGCGAATGAGCTAACACCGCATAAACTTTTAGATGTAAAAGCTGTTCACGAAAATGGGAAAACAATCACGTTTCAGGTCAGAGCAAGACTGGATTCGGCTATCGAAATCGAATACTTTAAAAATGACGGTATTTTACAGTATGTATTAAGGCAATATTTAAAAAACAATTAATTTAATGCTTTATTGACCAACACCAAATTTGCAAATAAAACGGGGCACGATATATCGCGCCCCTTTCACAACCTATATAAAAACCTACCAGAGTTCTTTTTAGACAACTATTTCCCGCCAACACGCAAGGACGTTTGGCGACTTGTCAAAGTTACATCCGATAATAAGGGATTTTTCTCCCTGAAGTCAGCCATTTTTGGCCTCGGGACAATGTAAGGGATTAAATCGGTTATACTTCCGTTATCAATGATAAAAATGTATTTTCGTCTGCGGTCAATCCCGATATTTACTTAGACAGACAAATCATGGAAGAACTGGTAGAGCAGACTATTTCGAATGTAAACTTTAACAAAGAATTACAGCAAATTACAGAATTTTATAAATGCACATTTGAGTATTGCGATTTCCAAAACGCCGCAATGGTTGATCTGATATTTACAAACTGTGAATTTAAATCCTGTAATTTATCCAATATAAAATTAAAAGGAACACAATTGGATCATGTCATTTTTCAGGACTGCAAGATGTTAGGTATCCAGTTCAACGAATGTAGTTCATTCTCTTTTCATATCGAAACGAAGAATACCACACTGGATTATGCTTCTTTTTTTGAACGTCATATGAAGAAATTCAAATTTGAACAGTGCTCATTGCAACATGTTGATTTTGAAAAAGCCAACCTCCAACAGGCCATCTTCAAAGATTGCAACTTCCTGAACGCACGGTTTGAGCAATGCAATCTGGAAGGATGTGACTTTCGGACTTCGGTCCATATCCAAATGGATCCCGAAGCCAATCGGATGAAAAAGAGTAAATTCGAACCGGAGCAACTACCGGGTTTATTGGCAAAATATCAATTATTGATCGACTGAGCGGAATTTTTGACATTGCGCACGGCAAATGTCCTTAATCAGCAATCGGCTAAATAACGGATTTCAGGGATAAAAGAGCTTATCTTAAATCATCATATTTGCCTATCAATTTTAGGTAGATGAACCTATCATGCGCTTACAATGGCAATTATACCTTGTGCATACAAGCTCATGACCGTTTCCTCACCGCTAAAAGCAAATTATTCTGATGAAAAAAACATTCTTATCATTCGCAGTTTTGATGGCTGCCAGCACAGTATCTCTCGCACAGATCAATAAAGCGTTTAAAATCGATTATGCCATTGTGGTTACAAACGCTAACAGCGGTATCGAGCAGGAAGCTCCGGTCTCCTTGTATGAGGCTTATGTCAGTAATGACAAGATAAAAGTGGTCTCCTCAGCGGATGGACAGGAATCTATTTTTCTGGCTAAAAAGAATGAAGATAAGTCGACCATACTCTATCCGTCCTTATCGAAATACATCGTACACGAAGATGAAGCAACTTCCTTCTCGATCAAATTGGTTCCGGGCCAAACTAAAAATATCGCTGGTTACCCTTGCAAGTTAGCGCAGATCGAACTTCCCAATATAGAAAATATCGAGGGCAATAGCACCTTATCCATCTGGTATAGTGAGAAACTGCCTGTTATCTATTGGGAGAGTTTTGATATTTTCAAAAAGATTCCCGGTGGCGTTTTACAGGTAACCACACCGCTGGGCGTAGATATTGTGGCACAAAGTGTAGCGAACAGCCAACTGAATGACAACGATTTTATCGTTCCAGAAGATTATGATCAGGTAGATTCCATCTACGGCGAAGAACAGGAGGGTGAAGAAAACAATCAGATGGCCGAAAACCTATACTTATTTGAGGATAGTACTTCCGGTCTTATGGGGTTACAGGATGATGCGCAACAAATCGTCGTGCCAGCACAGTATCATTACATCACACCATTTGTCGGTGAGGTAAGTGTTGTCCAGTTTAAAAATGAGAAATATGGTGCAATCAATCTTACGGGGAAAACCGTGATCCCTTTTCAATACGATTATTTAAGCTATGACGACAATTCGGAGCAGTTTCTATTTGGAACAAATGAAAAATATGGTATACTGGACAAGGCAGGTAAAGTGCTTATCCCGGCCAATTATGATATGATTTCATTTATCACTGGTGGTTATGCTGTTTTTCAGGAAAATGAGAAATATGGCATCTTAAATCAGGCCGGAAAAATCGTTGTACCGGCAAGCTATAGCTTCATCTCAGAGAATAATGGCACACATTTCATTTCTGTCGAAAATGACAAATACAGCCTGGTTGACATAAAAACAAATAAGATCCTAACGCCAGCCTATGATTTTATTTCAATAACCGAAGAACCGAATCTTTTCCTTTCGAGTAAAGATGGCAAGTACGGTTATTTGAATGGTCAGGGGAAAATTGCCATTCCTTTTATCTACAGCGGCGCAACTTCCTTCAGCGATGGTTTAGCATCGGTCACACAAGAAGGGTCAGATGATGTGATCTTAATCAATACAAAAGGCGAACAGGTCGAATTGGACGCTGCCGCGGAAGCCGTCGCGGAAGAAATCTAATTCGCATACATTTTTGCAAAAAATAAGGGCTATCAAATGAATACTAGCCCTTATTTTTGTAAACTATTTATTGGTAATTATGTCGTGCTTGCGATCTTCTTTTTGCCAAAAATTTTCTTAACAACCGTGAAAAGTAGCACTGCAATAATGCCGCCCCCAAGTCCAAACAAAAGTTCTTTGACTACCCCCGGAAAATCAGGCAAGGCATGATGAAGGAAATCAATGTAATGGGTAAAAATACCGCCCGAAACCAAAATTAAGGCAATGGTACCTACCACGGCCAACAATTTAATAATAAAAGGAAGGGCTAACACCAGTAGTCTACCCAAGCTGGCCAATGGTCCTTTTTCGTTCGCGCTTTTGATCAACTTATATCCCGCGTCATCCATTCGAACAATTAATGCAACGATACCATACACACCCACGGTAGCAAGAAGAGCAACTACACAAACGGTAATAATCTGCAAAGTCAGACCTTTATCCAAAACTGTTCCTAAAGCGATGATAACAATCTCTACAGAAAGGATAAAATCTGTTGTGATTGCCGCCTTTATCTTGGATTTTTCAGCTTCCATATCATTCTCTTCGATAACTTCTTCGGTCTTTGTTTCACCTTCATGATGCTTCCGATGAAATAAGTATTCGATAATCTTTTCAACCCCTTCAAAGGCCAGATAAAATCCTCCCAAAATCAAAATGTATTTGATAGCGATCGGAAAAAAGATATTCAGTAACAAGGCTATTGGTACGATAATCAGCTTATTAATGAGTGAACCTTTGGTAATCGCCCATAGGACAGGTAATTCCCGAGATGCCAAAAAACCTGTCGCTTTTTCCGCATTCACGGCCAAATCATCACCCAAGATTCCTGCAGTTTTTTTTGTCGCTATCTTGCTAGCAACCGCAACATCATCCATTAAAGCTGCAATATCGTCTAAGATTGCAAATATTCCTGAAGCCATATTTTATTTAAAATTTGAACGTAAAAATATAAATTTAATTCAATTCGCAACTAAGTAATTTAACAGGATTGCCATAATCGTCTATAAACAGATCTATTTTAATTGTGTATTTTAGATACAAAAAAACCAAATATGATAAAATCACTTTCAGCAACGGAGCAAACAGCATTATTAAAAGTGCTTAAGGCTAGATTTGAGACTAATATGAAAAGGCACCGAGAGCTCGCTTGGGAGCCGATACAGCAAAAAATCGAAGAAAACCCGGCCAAGGCCTGGAGTTTACAGCGAATGGAGCAGAGTGCCGGCGAACCCGATGTGATCGGTCTTGATCCGACCAGCGGAGCTTATTTGTTTGTCGATTGTGCTGCCGAAAGCCCAAAAGGAAGAAGGGCTTTATGCTTTGATCAAGCCGCGCTCGATTCCCGAAAAGAAAATAAACCTGCAGACAGCGCAGTAGAAAATGCCAAACAAATGGGCGTCGAATTACTGACGGAAGAACAATATCGACAGCTGCAAACTTTGGGGGAATTTGACCTGAAAACATCAAGCTGGATAAAGACACCTGCCGACATTCGCCAACTCGGAGGCGCTTTATTTTGTGACCGCCGCTATAATCATGTTTTCACCTACTACAATGGCGCTATTTCCTATTATGCTGTACGGGGCTTTAGGGCCATACTACACCTTTAAATAACAACGATTAACAGACTATTTTAAAACAAGTTAGGATAAAAGATGAAAAAAACAACAACCATATGGCTTAGCCTTTTCTTTATATTTTTGTCCAGATCAGTATCCGCACAAAGCCCCTTCCCCGCCTTTCTTCAAGGCACCTGGAAAGTAGTTGATAAAGACAGATACGAACACTGGGACCGGATTAGTGACAGTGAATTAAAGGGTGTGTCCTATGCGATCAAAAATGGTCAGAAAATAATCAGTGAGTACTTGAAAATTATAAAGCTGGGCAATAAAATCGTCTATTCGGCATTGGTGACCGGTCAAAACAATGGGAAAGAGATAGATTTCGAATTAAGCTATAAGGACAGCACTTATTCGTTTAGCAATTTGGCCCACGACTTCCCGAAACACATACGCTATACCAGACTTGAAGGCGATCGTCTGCACATCTCAGTTGAAGGAAAATCCGGACAAGGACATGCTTTTGATGTATATAAAGTAATAAATGAGTCACCGGGCGAAAACCCAAATTATGACGGGAGCTTAGCAAACAAACTTGGCGCAGATGATTACGGTATGAAAAGCTATATCTTCGTATTATTAAAAACTGGCCAGAATAAAACTACGGACAAACAACTTATTAACAAAAGTTTTAAAGGTCATATGGAGAATATCGACCGTTTGGTAAAAAATGGTCAGTTGATCGTAGCAGGTCCATTTGGCAAAAATGACAGCAACCTTCGGGGGCTATTTATTCTGAATAATATCGCTACAATTGAACAGGCCAAAGCGATTCTGCAAACAGATCCTGCGATCGAAAACGGTCTTCTGGAACCGCTGTACTACTCTTGGTATGGATCGGCAGCGCTGGCTGAGTACCTTCCTTTTTCGGAAAAAATATGGAAAAAAGCACACTGATTTAAAGTATCGGGAATAATATTTTTTTATTTCAGTCATTTCTAATGACAAACTGTTGTCAGTCGACGGATCTACTTTTGGAGAAAATATAAAACGCATGAAAAACAGATCTATTCCTTCATTTAATATTATTGGAATTGCGATACGCACAAGTAATCAGAACAGTCAGGCTGCCAAAGATATTCCGGATCTCTGGGCTAGATTTTTTGAAAATGATATCATGAGCCGGATTCCGAACAAAGTTTCCAATGAGCTCTATTGCGTCTATACAGAGTATGAAAAGGATCATACGCAACCGTACACCACGCTATTAGGCTGTAAAGTCGCCCATCTCGATGATGTCCCGGATGACATGGACGGCATACGTATCGAGGAAAATGTTTACCATCATGTTGAAGCTGAAGGAAATCTGGCTGCGGGCATTGTTTACGATGCGTGGCTGCACATTTGGGAAACCGATCTTCCGCGCGCATTTTCAGCAGATTTTGAAGTTTATGGAGAAAAGGCGCAAAATCCCGAACAAGCTAAGGTTGATATTTTCATCGCCCTCCAATAAGCAAAAAAACTTAAATATCTGCGGGGGTAATAACAGCTAAATTTGTTAAACCCTGACAACATGCATGGCTCCGTCAGCAAATGTAACAATAGGTATGTCGGAGCCACCTTGCTTTTATTTTCGTCAAAATATATTTTACCTTTGTGCCGATTTAAAGCAAAATAATATGCAGGGCACCACGACGCATCGTAAGAAAATTGTTCGATATAGCTACCTTAAATTAATCGGAAGTTCAGTTTTTGTGAGCTTGGTCTGCTGCTTGTTGGCTTATAGCCTCAAACATATCACCGGATATGTTCAGGAAAGAATAGCTGAGGGCATTGGAAACCTGGATCCCCGACTCTTTATCATCTTGCCCAGCATAGGCATCACGGCAATATACTTCCTCCGGAAATATGCTTTTCGCAACAGAAAAAACAAAGGGATCAAAGAGATTTACACGACACTCGAGACACGGAAAGATCATTTACCTTTTTTTAAAATACCATCCCATTATATTAATGGTTTTTTGACTGTTATTTTTGGGGGGTCAACAGGGATTGAAGTCTCTACTGTGGTAGCAACAGCTACTGTCGGCAATCAAGCCTATAAACACCTTCACCCTGCTTGGGCCTACAAGACAGAATTGATCTGCGCGGGCGTTATCGCTGGAGTAACCTTATTGTTTGGCAGCGCATTGGGCGGCCTATTATTCGCTTTTGAAGTTATCGCTAGAAAATATAACAAAACATTGGTAATAAGCGGTATCAGTTCGATGTTTGTCGCTGCTTTATTTGTTTACTATATGGATGCTGCTCCCCTGTTTAACTTTACGGCAAAGCAATGGCAATGGCAGGCAGTTCCTTATATTGTCATTCTCGCATTAATAGGCGGTTTATTGGCACTATATTTCACTAAAATTGTAATCTATGCAAAATCGTTCTTTGCTGAAATAAAGAATAATTTTATTCGGGTCAATCTGGGAGCGATCACTGTGGGTCTATTGATTTTCGTTCTGCCGTTATTGTACGGTGACAGTTATCATGGTCTTGGGAAAATCCTGGAGAGTAGTTTGCATGGATCGGTCAATTGGTTATACTTTCTCCCATTGCTTTTGTTAGTGCTGTTAAAACCCTTGGCGGCGGCGCTTACTTTGGGGGCAGGCGGTGATGGTGGCGTTTTCGCTCCAAGTATCGTTATGGGAGCACTCCTCGGAGTTTTTTTTGCTCAATTTTGCAATCATTATCTCGGCACACATCTTATTGTCATCAACTTCGCCTTATTCGGTGCGGCAGCCATACTTTCGGCAGCTATCCATGCTCCGTTTACGGCGATTTTTATTGTTGCAAGTATTGTTCCTTCAGGCTACTTGCTTTTTGCACCGCTCCTGATTGCCAGCCTCATCGCTAACCTGCTCGCTAAAAAGATCTACCCTTATAATGTATATACCTATAAAGAGGTAGCCCATAATTAATTGCTTATCTACGGACCATTAAAACAGGGCCGATTCATAAGCTCAGTTTAACACGTCAAAATGTATTGGTAAATGCAAGGGGTCTCAACATGTAAACAAACCATAAAAAGCAGTTCCACTCATCAATGAAACTGCTTTTTTTAGTAAAGTAATCCATGTTAGTCCTCACGGCTACCATCATCCGCCATACGAACAATCTTAGGGGAGAACTTCGCTACAATATCGACCAATTCCTCTTGGGATGCCATTACGGTGTGGATGTCTTTGTAGGCCATGGGTGCTTCATCCATTCCCGCTCCCAACAAGGTAATCCCTTGATCAATCAGCATATTTTTCAGTTCAACGGACGAAAGCGTTTTAATCGCTTGCGTACGGCTCATCAATCGCCCAGCACCATGGGAAGCCGATTGGATCGCCGCCATCTCACCCTTTCCGCGAACTAAAAATCCCGGAGTCGCCATTGAGCCGGGGATAATCCCCATGACACCCTTTGCCGCAGGAGTAGCGCCTTTTCGGTGTACCACAACCTCTTGGTTATTCCAGCGTTCTTTCCAAGCAAAATTATGGTGGTTTTCAATTTTCGCCAACAGCTCAGCACCCAACGCAGTTTTTATCTTTTCATGGATAACTTCGTGACAGGCAGAAGCATAATCACCAGCCAGATTCATTGCCAACCAATACTCCTGTCCCTCCATTGTATTTAAGTCCAGATAAGCCAGATGCTGGGCTTGATAAGGCAGCTTACATAAAGACTTGGCCAATTTGGTATAGTGAGCAGCCACAGTGGCTCCCAATCCTCGGGATCCGGAATGTGTCAGTAAGCCCAAGTAAATTCCTTTCTCAATATCTAGTACTTCATCCTTTTGATTGAATTCCACCATTCCAAATTCCACAAAGTGGTTACCGCCTCCTGAAGAACCTAACTGCGTCCATGCCTTATCTTTTAACGATGCAAGCAGATTATTCTCCGAAAACAAGGTGTTTTCCAAAACTGCATGCTCCACGCGTTCGTGCTTCAGATACCCATTACCGGCGCCAAATCGCGTATGTTTCAGGATAGTTTCCTTTAATCTATCGGTATGAGTGTCCAAAAGGGATGCCGGCAAATCAAATATGGATAAAGCCATTCGACAGCCAATATCAACCCCTACGCCATACGGGATTACCGCATTATTGGTGGCCAGTACACCGCCGATCGGCAGGCCATAACCTTGATGGGCGTCCGGCATTAATGCACCGGCAATGGTAACAGGAAGCGTCATCGCCACTTTCATCTGCTCTTTGGCTCCCGCTTCAATTTCAGACTCCCCATAAATGGCATAGCCCATGGGATTTTCATTTAGGGCAATCAGGGAGGCATCGATAACGTCCTGACCTAATATGGCATGTGCCAATATACCGAACACCGTATCCTCCACATATGCAGATGGATTTTCCAGAACAGCCTTAAATTTATCCAGCATTTCTGTCTTTGTCAAACCGTGTCGCTTGCTGTTGATCTTCAACGCAGCACCCAACGTATGATTTTCTTTATATCCCAATGCAATCAGGTCATTACCGTTGATTCTTTTATTTTCCATTTTTTATCTTTTTGTTATTGAGGGGAATCAACCGGATTCCAAACAGGTGGCATCACCTCTTTACAATTGCCACCTGCACCTCTTTTTCCAATTTTATTTACTTTCTATGCTCGTTATTTGACAAACAGTTGCTTCAACTGATCGACAATCTGTCCATTTCCTGAAACAGATATGCTATTGATCTTTTCGGCTATTTTTTCTACATATTCCATTTCTTTCAATTTGAACAACATATTGTTCTCCTCCATAAGTTTCGCCGTATTGAGCAAACTTCTTGTGGAAGCGGTTTCTTCACGCCGCATAATAATATTTGCCTGTGCCCGTTTTTCCGCGATCAGCACTTGATTCATAATATCACGGACATCTCCGGGAAGAATAATGTCTTTAACACCGCAAGTTAATAAGTGTAGCCCCAATCCGGCAATATAATGAGTGGTATTTTCCAGAATATAGCTGCTGATCTCGGTCTTCTTCTCCATCAGTTCGTCCAAAGTCATTTGCCCGATATAAGTACGCAGATTTAACTGCATCACCGCATACAATTGCTTCTCGTATTCTTTATGATCCAACAGCGCTTTGACGATATCCACGATTTGATATTGTAAAGTGAAATTGACCCGTATCTGTGCCTTGTCTCGCGATAGAATCTCTTGTCCGACCACATCCAAGGTCAATACACGCATATCCGCTTTTGAAACTGCGATTGTTTTCGCATTCTTCCACCAACAATATGTTCCCGGATTCAAAATTTCCGTAAACACGCCATCAACAAAAAGTAAGCCCTTCTCATTTGATTCCACTTTATATTGACGGATATAGTAAGCCAAGGTTTGCTTTTCAAACAATTGACGGTTGACAGAAGCCGGTATTTCGATTTCCGAAATATGCTCCAATTGGAATTTACGTGACTGCAGACCTTTCCAGAATACATGTCTACCCGCCGCCAATGTCTTTTCAAAATTGTTGTTTAAGAAAACCAGCGCAATAGCGGTATCCTCCACTTCGACAATATCTACCAGCTCACGAAAGCCATCCAACAGCAAGAGCACATCAACGTTGTGGTTGGACGGAAATGAATGTGCCCTATTGTATAGCTCCAGTTTTTCGCCGAAACCCAACCAGTATTTACCGGTTTCCAATACACGGATGACTTGGTTATTCTTAATCACTAATCCAATTTCATTGACATTTACTTGTACTCTTTTCATAATACCTGTTGTTTTATACTATTATCTGATGAAAAAAACCGCTATTATTTGTCCATCGATGCAGGGCGGAATCAAAAAGAGCCCCTACAGATCTTTACACTTCGAAACTTCAAGACAGCTAGCACCGCTAGCTGCTATCTGGCTCTTCCTGTATCAGCTCTGTATGAGATGTTCCCGATCACAGGCCCCTCACCAACTGCCCCAAAGCGAGACAAACCACTCTCCAGAACCGGACAAACTATAGCAAGCTTTAATTAACTGACCTTTTTAAAGAAGGTTAACTTTCAAATCCAGAACCTAAATTCTGTGCAATACCCTTATGCTTTTCCATCCGAAAATGGAAGTGGGATTCGAACCCACACGATTGAGTTGTTGTGGCAACCTTCTCTCATGCTTTTCATCTTATCAGTATATTGAATCCCCACTGGGGACAACACTATCCTGCTATACAGAAACAGGAGACCGGGATGCAAGTCAAAGCCTGAGAGTATCTTCGTACCCCCCTCATGGAGAGGCACATATCTTAAAAGCATTTTGCTATTAATTTCATCAAAGAACGTTTATCATCGCTGACATTACAAAGATCGCATGACTAAAGTGCAGACAAGATGCGCAGTATAATTAAACCGAAAAAAAATAGCAAATAAAATCACAACAACCTGATAATAAATAAGAAAAATTTAAAAACCAACATTAACAATAAAAACGGAAATGCTTATTGCGCAATTAGAATGCGTAGAAAAAAAAAGAAAACAAAGCGTAACTGGATCATAATGGTCTTCGATAACGATAAATATCGCTGAAATCCATGGTAGTAACTTCTGATATAAATACTAATTTTACCTCTGCATAAACAATATGAATTCATCCTGAAATGAGTGTAAAAATATTTTCGGCTATATTGGTTGTATTGCTTGTCACCGCTGGCTGTACGGGCCCAGAAAAGACAAATAATCCAGCGGTAGAAATGCGTAAAAACGAAAAAAAAGCGGTGCTATCGGACGGTGCAGAAAGCAAGGGTCAGGCATTGTCAAAAGCTGATCCTGCCAAAGAATGGCTGGAAACCATTTTTCACTGCAAAGGTGGCAATTCCGGAAAGTATTGCTATTATTTAGAGAAGGAAGAGACCATCTGTACAGCACGTTTTATGGAATTCCTACAGGATGCCAATGAAATCTATGGCCCTTCCAACCTGACAGATGCTGAATTACCCGAGGCGGAAGCGCGATACAAAGCCAAATGGAAAAATATTTATCCCCTCTATACACAGGAAATGTGGTTATTTGGCCGAGGTAATGATGATGCTTTAACGATCAACACCATCCTTATCAAAAAGTTCAGCACAAATAAATACAGCGTATTTATAGATTACGATGATGATATAAAGACGCAAAATGAGGTACAGCTGGTTGTCGAAAAGAACAACTATAAAATTGATTATTGCAATACAGTCTTTGTGCAATAACAGTGTTATAAACAGTTAATCTGACATAAAAAACCACTTTCTATTTTTGAGGATAAAAAGTGGCTACATAGTACTATAAATGGGGCGTTTAAGCAGATTGAACAGGCGTCGAATTATGCCATTTTACGATATTGCCCTTATGCAACAGTCCGTCCACAGCAGAGATTCTCGATACCGCTTCAGCGGAGCAGCTTGCATCCACCAGTAGGAAACTTGCATCATCACCTACATTTGGCCATGTTCTATTGCCTTTATCATCCAAAGGTAATTTCCCATTTGTAGCATAACGCAAACAACGGGATAGGTCAAATTCCGTTTCATAACCATACAACTGTGCAGCAAGATTCGCTTTTTGCAGCATATTTCCGCTACCGAAAGTGCCCCAATGATCCTGTACATTATCATTCCCTGTAAGCACCTCCACTCCTGCCTCGCGCAGTTGCGGTAATGGCATGAGCATATTCCGAAAAGGAACCGAGCTCACAATGCCGACTTTAGCGGCAGCCAAACGTTCAGCGGTGTATTGCAGATCCTTTGGAGACATATAGCCTAACGCAAAAGCGTGACTGATAAATGTACGCCCCTGTAGCTCCGGATTCTCAAGCGCTTTGTCTATTAAATAATGAATGGTTTTAGCACCTGACTCTCCGCCCTCATGCAAGTGAATATCAATTCCTTTTTTGTTGTCCAAAGCTAACTGAACAGTAAAGTCCATAGGTTTTTCGATACTTCCGTCTATACTATAAGGATCTAAACCGCCTATAAAATCAACCTTGTCCCAAGCGGCAATTTCACGCATCAGTCCAGTTGAATCCGTGTAATACAATCCATGTTGCGGGAAGGCAACCAATTCCGCACCAAAAGACGCTTTCACATGTTCCAGCGCCCTTAGCAGATGTTCCAATGATTTAGTCCCAGAGGTTGGGTCAACGTTAAAATGCGTCCTCGCAAAATGAGTTCCGTAGCCTTGTAACAGCATAATTAATTTTTCGGCTCTTTCTACGGATGTTTTAAGTAGTTCAGGGATAATTTCCTGCTCGCGTGCGATCATATCTTTCACCGTCCTGTTTTTAGGAAATACAGCTTTCCAAGGAAGACCGTATAACGTTTTATCCAGGTGGATATGCATATCCCTAAAGGTGGGTAAAGCAAGCTTTCCATTGGCATTGAATGGTCCTGTTCCATCGCCGGTTTGGGCCGGCCGAATCTCCTGTATTTTTCCATCCGTTATCGTTATGGAAAAAAGCGCGGTATCCGTTCCAATAATTTGGCCTTCCCGGTAGAGAAAACCTGTTTCCAATCGTACCTTTTCCAGTGTATACCGCTCGCTGCGCTGAATTAATTCGTTCATGACAATATCATTTTTTTCAAAACTAGGCTATTTAAGACTTTCCGCTTTGTAGATATTATCACATCATTTGTAAATATTATGGTTGGGCCCTAAATTGGCTGGGCTTCCTGATACAGGAAAGCGCAATGCAGGTAAAAGACTTGCAAACCATGACCTGCTGATCATCAATTGCGACCCTAAACAAATCATAAATCCTGGAAAACAAAAATGGGGTATTTGAATAGACAATGAATGAATTTTCTCCTAATTAATGTGTTTAATGCAAAAATATAGTTACTTTGATTTCGGCTTACAGAAAATCAAGGTTATACAAAGCTAAGAAAGACAGCTTAACACAAAATTCAACATATTTATTTTTAAATATTTTTCTTTTATATGCAGATCGAAATTGATCATAATTTTTATGAAATCGTCAGTTGGAACAGAGATTATATTCAGATCCAGGGAACTGGATCTCCCTATCGTATCTATGCTCCGCCCTATTACGATATTGCCTCTTTGAAACAATATATCAAGCTCAATCCGCCAGTAAATCAGGAAGGAGATCAGTCCTATTCTTATCTTGAAACTCCTTATTACCTGTTCAGAACTCCTTACCTTGTTAAGATTTTTTCGACGGTATCCCCTGCTGCCATTGAACTTAAATCAAGTAGCATCTGCATTTATCAACGAAAGAATGTAAACTCATTAAAGTTACTCAAAGAATGGAGTATGGATCTTTTATACAATGAATTGATCAAAATAGTATCCTATTGGGAAGAGCAACTGGATAACTATACTATCACGGCTATCCGCCTAAGCAAGCGGTTAAGCGCGGATTATAAAATCGAAGGCAATGAGATCAGTTTTTCTTCCCGATTGATTGATATTGATAAGGAACAATTGAATCTGATTGTTTTAGCAGCATTTTGTAAATTTTCCAAAAAAAACAAGAAAGAATCCGAAGCTATTTATAACTTGTACATTCCTAATTGGAGGGAGTTTAATGTATACTAAAGCATGGCAGAAACCGCAATACAATTAACAGTCGCAGTGGACGGCAATTTTGACTCACTGATTGATGATCCCGTCCAGTTTTCTAAACTATTAGGCCCTGAGCAATGGCGTCGAATCGACGATCATGTCGTTAGTCAGCTGGAAGATAAAGATGGTGCTCCAACCCTGATCGATTTTAGTGTCAGTAATATTGTATTTGATCCAACTGTCTCGAAAGGCTCATTTCGTGTTCATTTCAAAATTTCCAGACAATTCTGTTGTAGTGACATTGCTTCCTGTCAGACGGATTACATCGATTTCAGATTCACAAAAGAAGGTAAAACAATCAATATAACAGGATCTTATATTTTATGGATAATCCAATAAGAAACTCATCTCACCATCTTTATAAAATCAGCTGAATTCATTCATGTTTATTCTATCAAAATGAAAATCCCTGAGCGCTATAAAATTAACACAACCTCTTTTCACTTTTATTGGACAAAGGGTATTGGTGCTAGCTTACTAGCTAAATTGCCGACCGCTCCAGACTTAACTCATGCAGCACAATTTATACCGCTGCTATACCAGTATGATCAGGCCTGTGATCACTTGGTCGAGCATTTACATCTGAAAATTGGTTTCGCAAAGGGGCAACAATTGATCCGGGATTATCTAGGTGGTAAAGCGGTTGAAGCTCCTCACTATGGGCTGATTTCGGAATTTATGGATACACTAATCCTGGAACCCGAGTGGCTCGATTGGCAAAAAATACAGCATGGAATCGAACTTAGTCAACGTTCGGGACTAACCGGACTTATTGTATTACGGGATTACTGTCTCATGGGCGGCTACGAATCCAGTGCGATCAATAAACCGCTAATTTTTACGGGAGCACTGAAAAAAGGTGCAGTAAAGCGTTTAACGGAAACCGTCACATTTTGGGTTGATATTACAGCTAATGACGCATTGAAAAAAGGTGGTATCGGTATGGAGGCCATTATATTGACCAGATGCATCCATTCATTTGCCCGATCGAATATATTGAAACATGGTGATTGGAATTCTGATAAATGGGGCGTTCCTTTAAACACCTGGGATATGCTGGCAACAAACCTTGGCTTTTCATTAGTTTATTTAATTGGGCTCAAACAAATGAAATTCAATTTATTAAAAACTGAAATTGACGGCGTATTTCATCTTTGGAGATATGTAGGGACTTTATTAGGCATTCCATTGAATCTCCTTCCGGATTCGGAGGAGGAGGCCATAAAATCGCTGTATTATTGGACATTGACCCAAAAAGAAGGCGATAAGGATAGCGTCGCACTCGCTCAAGCCCTAATGGAAGAACCGATAAACGCGGCATATCCAAGAAGCAAGTTTGGCAGAAAACTCATGCGGGAAGTTCATTTGTATTATAACAACTATCTTTTAGGAGCATACTCCTGTGCGCTATTAGGGCTGGAAAAAACGACTATCGGCAAAATTGCCTACTTCAACATTCTCAAAAACAAAAATGCGAACAGCCAAATCCTAAACGATAAAGTAAGGCAGCAACAGATACGAAAAGGCCGAAAAGTTCATGAGGGAGTCAAACAGATCTATTTGACATACAACTAACCTACATTTCGTTCGTAGGGTACTCTCGTGGCAATTGATCTGCCTAATGTGAGCTCATCGACATATTCCAGTTCACCTCCAAATGCAATACCACGTGCGATTGTCGTAATCTTAATATCAAATTCACGCAACTTACGGTATAGATAAAAGATTGTTGTATCCCCCTCCATTGTCGCTGACAATGCCAGAATAACCTCCTCTACTCCACCGCGTTGAATACGACTGAGTAAAGATTCAATTTTAAGATCAGCCGGACCGATACCATCCATGGGCGAAATCAATCCGCCCAGCACATGATAAACGCCCTGATAAGAATTTGTATTTTCAATGGCCATGACATCACGTGTATCCTCCACGACACAAATTAAACTTTTGTCCCGCTTGAAAGAACTGCATATTTCACAGGTCGTATGATCCGAAATATTAAAGCACTCCTGGCAATACTGAATATCTTCCTTCAATCGGTCAATAGAGGCAGTAAAACGGGCCACTTCAGGATCGGATTGCTTCAATAAATGCAAGACAAGCCTTAGCGCAGTCTTTTGTCCCACACCCGGTAATTTACCAAATTCCGCAACCGCGTTCTCAAGAAGTTTAGAAGAAAAATTCATAATGCAAATGTAAGAATAATCGCAAAAAGTAGCTAGTATTAAAAAAATAGCTATATTGTATTCCTTTTTGAAAAAAATGGGTTTTAGAAATTAATGTATAACGTTATATATGGACATTACAAAAGAAGATAAAATTATCCGCGCTTTTGAGAACAAAACATGGCAGGAAATTAAGGTTAAAGATTCATGGC
>JAQZAZ010000022.1 GCA_029239355.1 Sphingobacterium sp. | reverse complement strand
TGACAAATTACCTGCGCCAAATTTGCCTGAGTACGCCTTTATAGGCCGTTCTAATGTAGGTAAATCTTCTTTGATCAATGCCATGACAAATAAGAAGGGACTTGCCAAAACCTCTCAAAAACCTGGTAAGACTCAGTTGATCAATCATTTTATTATAGATGATACCTGGTATCTGGTCGATTTACCTGGTTATGGATTCGCGAAAGCATCCAAAACAAGTCGTAATGAATGGGAAAAATTCATTCGCAGATACCTCACGCATAGAGACAATTTACAATGTGTATTTGTTTTGGTAGACAGTCGTCTCGAGCCACAGAAGATCGATCTTGATTTCTGTTATTGGTTGGGTGAATGCGGTTTGCCCTTTATGTTAGTCTTTACCAAAGCAGACAAGCAATCAGCAGTGAAATCTGATGCGAATATTGCAAAATTTAAAAAAGAGCTGTTGCAATGGTTTGAGGAGGTACCGCCGGTCTTTTTGACCTCGGCTGAGAAGAAAATAGGTCATGAACCGATTTTGGAAACCATTGATGAAGTCAATCGCCGATTTGTGGGGCCTGAGCCGGAAGAAAGAATGCCGTTTTAAGTATTTCAAAAAAATAAAATTCGTTGATATCATCGCTTGGTCAACCTGATCATTGCCGAGGATAGGGTGTCGAACGTTTTAAAATCCATTAAGATCACCTCATGAAGAAGTATCTTTCTTTAGTTTTATTTGCACACAGTGTATTTGCGTTGCCATTTGCCCTTATAGGCTTCTTTTTAGCCCTGCATACCACTGAATATGCCTTTTCCTGGAAACTATTACTATTGATGCTGCTGTGTATGGTAACGGCGCGGAATGCAGCCATGGCCTTCAATCGGTATTTGGATCGGGATATTGATGCCATCAATCCGCGGACGGCAATGCGTGATATTCCGGCAGGGAAGATTTCAGCCCGAAGTGCATTGATTTTTACCGTTATCAATTGCTTACTTTTTGTCACAGCGACTTATTTTATAAATTCCCTGTGCTTTATGCTGTCACCCATTGCACTCTTTGTTGTGCTTTTTTATTCTTATACCAAGCGCATTACACCGTTGTGCCATTTGGTACTCGGGGCAGGATTGGGTTTAGCACCAATTGGGGCATATATGGTGATCACGGGACAATTTGCAACTGTCCCTGTTTTGTATGGCTTTGCTGTATTGACCTGGGTGAGTGGTTTTGATATAATCTACGCATTGCAGGATGAGGCCTTTGACCGGGCCAATAAGTTGAACTCCATTCCGGTGTGGTTGGGAACAAAAGGAGCGATGCGGGTATCTGAATGTTTACATGTGCTGTCTTTTATATTTGTATTAATACCTGCCTTTTTAATGCCCGTCGGTTGGATTTATTATTTAGGAGTTGCGTTTTATGGTGCATTGCTGATCTATCAACACACACTGTTTTCGTCGACAGATCTAAGTCGGGTAAACCGCGATTTCATGACTACCAATGGTTACGCTTCGGTCATCTTTGCCATCTTTTATCTTTTGGATATCTGGTTGATAAAATAAACGTTTTAGCATAAAATAAGAAAGGCTTTAGGAATTCCTAAAGCCTTTCTTATTTTTGTGTCTAATCCAATATGCGTACTATGAAGAAAAATATCCTTTTTGTTTCAATTTTATGTCTGTCATTGTCCTCTTATGCCCAGAAGCTAACAAGCTATGTCATCCAGTATAATCAAAGTTTTAATGGTAATACACCCGCCAATCAGAACGGGGTACTGGTCTATGCCAATGCAAATGAAACTTATGTGAGTTCGGAAAAAGATATACAGGGACAATTGTTGCCGCCTTACGAACGCGTGCTGGTGGAGCGATCGTCTGGAAATACCTTGCTTAAGCTTGCGAAACTCAAAGATGGTTCCCTTATCCTGACAAGAGACTCTTTGGCACTCTCTAAACAGAAATTCAACCCGACTAAGGAAACCAAGACCATCTTGGGGTATCCCTGTAAGAAAGTGGAAACCAGTATCAATTCCAATAAGATTGAGCTATGGTATACGGATAAACTAGGGGTAAAAGGAGCTCCGACTGAGTTGGGGCAGGACCTTGGTTTAGTGCTGGAAGTAATTAGAAACGGCAATACAAGGACTTTCGCTACGAAAGTGGAGAAAGTCCATACAATCCCTGATCAATTGAAGTTAAAAGGAACCGAAAAGCGCTATGATGAACTTTCCTATAAAGACCTTATTTGGAAAAATCGTTTTATTCAGCTTCCAGTCTTTCAAAAAGAGCGCATTCGTTTTTCGGATGATGTCAAATCTGATTCAATTCTACGTTTTGCCAATGGCACAGTCATTGTCAAGAAGGTCAAAATACCGAAAATAAAACTTAGCGATAAAGTGTTTGTTCAACTTGTGGAGCAATCAAAAGGTGATGCGTATGACCGTACCGGATCCGTTTTTATTATTCCAGCAAATAAAGCACAGAGTTTTCTGGATGGTATGAAAAATGGCATGTCAACCTTACCAAAGTATGAAAATGGAAATGGAAAGCGTTATCAAGGCGTAGTAAGAACGGCGACTTTCGAACCCATTGTTGAATTGATGCGATTCTTTACACCCTTTGGTGTCAAGCAGTTTAACTATCTTCAGTTAAAGGATAAGGTGTGGCAGGATTCGGTAATTTACCGGCAGGATGTGTCTGAGCTCGCGGGGATGTTGAGCGAACAGGAAGTGTATGTAGGTGCTTTCATTGGCAACTATGACAAGAATGGTCATGAAGTTAACGTTGAGCTCACAATTCACCCGGGTTTTGAGGCAGGATCAGAAGGAAATCTAAAAAAGACGATGTCGTTATTCACGACGACCAATGTGATGGAAATGGGAGGGCAGGAGTATGGATCCATGTTTGATCAGGATAGAGGGCTGACACTCTCGTTTCATTTGGATCAGGATGCCAAAAATGTGCAACTGCGTTACATCACAACCGGTCATGGTGGTTGGGGAAATGGCGATGAGTTTATACCCAAAGAAAACCGTATTTTTTTAAATGATAACTTGTTGTTTAAATATACACCTTGGCGTAACGATTGCGGTTCTTACCGTTTATTCAATCCCGCTTCGGGTAATTTTGTCACGGGATTATCTTCGTCCGATTTGAGCCGTTCCAACTGGTGCCCAGGAACAGTGACTCCACCAATTTACATCGATTTAGGTGATTTAAAAGCTGGTGATTACAAATTGCAGGTTCAGATCCCGCAAGGGGCTCCGGAAGGGACAAGTTTCAGCAGCTGGAACGTAACCGGAACCTTACTGTTCGATTAAATTAAATAATATATGTGAGGTATTGATTTTATTAAAATCAATACCTCACATATATTATTTAGGTGTTTGACCTATCCGTACCTATTATAATGGATAAGCAGTTTCACTTTTTGTTTCCGATAATACAAAATAGGTCTGTACGGTATTGACTTGTGGGAGCACCGCAAGACGGTGTCTTAAGAAGATGTGATAAGCATCCATGTCCTTCGTAGCGATGCGTAACATGAAATCATAAGATCCGGCCATCTGATAGCATTCCATAACTTCGGGAAACTTAGCCACTTCTTTTTCAAATTCGTTCAAAACCTCAAATGTATGTGCTTTCAGGAATACCTGCGAAAACGAAATCAGTCCAATCCCGATTTTGTGTCGATCCAGGATCGCTACAGTTTTTTTGATATAACCCAGTCTTTTTAATTTTTTTACCCTTTCGTGCACTGCTGCGATTGATTTATTCAATTCAAAGGAGAGTTCCTTATTACTTAATGAAGCATCATGCTGTAATAAGCGCAATAATTTTAGATCGATATCGTCCAAATCCATAATCTGAATATTTTCGGTGTTGTTTCAAAATTACAATGTTTGAATGAATTATTTATTGTCTATAATGCATTTTTATTGAATTTTTCTTGAAATAATAGTTTTGTATTGAATAATATCTTGTTATTGTCCAATTTTGCAACAGAATAATCATTTATATAAAAATGGCTGAACAAGAATTACTAAGTGCATGTTTATCGCCTGCATTGGACAAAAGATTTAAGCATTTGTGGAGATTGGTCGGTAACACGCCAATGTTGGAATTGCAGTATACCTACAAAGATAAGCCAGGCCGGGTATTCGTAAAATGTGAGAATTATAATTTAACAGGTAGTATCAAAGACAGAATGGCTTTATATATCCTCTATAAAGCCTATATGAATTGCCAAATTAAACCAACGGATGTTGTTATTGAAGCTACAAGCGGAAATACAGGAATTGCTTTTTCGGCAATTGGTAAAGCTTTGGGACATGAGGTAAAGATCATCATGCCAAATTGGTTGAGTAAAGAGCGTACCGATATTATCAGAAGTATGGGGGCCGATATTCATCTGATCAGTAAAGAAGAAGGCGGTTTTTTGGGTAGCATTCGTTTGAGCGAAGAGCTTGCTGCCGCTGGTGGAGTTTTTCTTCCCCGACAGTTTGAAAATCAATATAACGCTGAAGCACATGAGAAAACGACTGGTTATGAAATTGTGAAGCAACTGGAAGAACAGGGCTTGATTGCTGATGCCTTTGTGGCTGGAGTGGGAACAGGCGGAACCGTCATGGGTGTTGGGCGTAGCTTGCGGAAAGTGAATCCAAATATTCGTGTACATCCCTTAGAGCCGGCCGAGAGTCCAACATTAACAACAGGACATAAAGTTGGTTCTCACCGCATTCAGGGTATATCCGATGAATTTATTCCGGCAATTGTGAATTTGGATGAATTGGATAGTGTTGTTTGTGCCAATGATGGCGATTCGATCATTATGGCTCAGAAGCTGTCAAGGCAATTGGGACTTGCCGTTGGAATTTCTTCGGGAGCAAATGTTATTGGAGCGATTAAGTTACAACATGAGTTAGGGGACGAAGCAGTGGTCGTCACACTACTATGTGACGACAATAAGAAATATTTAAGTACGGATCTGGTGAAAGAAGAACCTGTTAAACCGGGCTATTTATCCAGCGATGTTGATTTTCTGGGCTTTCAACCGATTTGTAGGCTGCCAAATCCTGTATTTGGAGCGTAGAGCAAGATTTAGTTTCATATGTTTATAGTGAACTCGGGGAGTGCATTGCTCCTCGGGTTTTATTTCCACAAGAACAAATGAATAGGTCTTAAAGCAAATAAATTATGAAAAACACACGATATTCTGATGAAAACTAATTTTAAACTATTAACCCTTTTATTCCTGCTCATTTTTCCTCTTGCTATGTTTGCACAGCAGGACAGCACGGTTAGCACGGAAGGTATCGAATTCACGGATGGTACAATCAGCCCGGATTCTTTATCTTTTGAAGAATCACCTGACACGGTTACAGCTCAAGTAGACTCCAGTAAAATAGCGGTAGCTACCACAGCTAAAGCAGCTGGCCCCGTAGAAGGTGGAAAAAAATCACTTTGGAGTATTTTTATCGCAGGTTTGGTCGGTGGCTTCGCCGCCTTATTGATGCCCTGTATATTTCCGATGCTTCCTTTGACAGTAAGCTTCTTCACCAAACAGTCCGGTAGTCGCGCCAGTGGCATAAGTAAGGCATTATTGTATGGTCTATTTATTATCGTGATTTACGTCGCTTTGGGAATGATCATTACCATTGCATTTGGTTCTGATGCACTCAATGCCCTTTCGACTAATGGGATTTTTAACTTTATTTTCTTTTTGCTGTTGGTGGTGTTTGCAGCCTCTTTCTTTGGTGCATTTGAAATTACCTTGCCGAGCTCTTTTGTAAATAAAATGGATGCCAAGTCGGATAAAGGTGGACTTGTAGGTCTATTTTTTATGGCATTTAGTTTATCGTTGGTGTCGTTTTCCTGTACTGGTCCGATTATCGGAACGCTCCTGGTGGAAGCAGCGTCAAAAGGTGAACGATTGGGGCCAGCCATAGGTATGTTGGGGTTCTCTATTGCCTTGGCTATTCCATTTGGTTTATTCGCCATGTTCCCATCAATGCTTAAATCGCTACCAAAATCAGGTGGCTGGTTGAACAGTGTAAAAGTGGTGCTTGGTTTTTTGGAGCTGGCTTTGGCATTGAAATTTTTGTCGAATGTAGATTTGGCTTACCATTGGAACTGGTTGGACAGAGAAGTATTCCTCTCTTTATGGATCGCCGTATTTGGTTTGATGGGGCTTTATCTGATCGGTAAAATTAAGTTTTCCCACGATAGCGACCTCAAATTTCTGTCTGTTCCGAGAACAATACTCGCTATTGTTGTTTTTTCCTTTGTGATTTATATGATTCCCGGTTTATGGGGAGCTCCCTTAAAGTCCATTTCAGCCTTTTTGCCGCCATCGGCAACCCAGGATTTTGATTTATCCACTGGAGTTGGCAGTACCCCTGCTACGCATACGGATGGAAAAGTCAAAAAATACGCTGAGATTTTTCACGAGCGTGGTACACCAAAAGGCTTCGATCCCTATTATGATTACGATCAGGCTTTAGCAACAGCGAAAGAACTCAACAAACCTGTTTTGATTGACTTTACAGGCTGGAATTGTGTTAACTGCCGTAAAATGGAGGCAAACGTATGGACAGATCCTGCGGTAGCCAAGTTGTTGAAAGAAGAGTTTGTAATGGCCGAGTTATTTGTGGATGATAAAACCGAATTGCCTGTCGATGAGCAGATAGTTTCTACATACAGTAATAAAAAAATAAAGACTATCGGAAACAAAAACAGCGATTTTCAAGCTTCCGCATTCAATAGTAATTCGCAGCCATTGTATGTGATTGTTGATCCAAACGGTCAGGTGCTGGTTCCGCAAAGTGGGGCAAATTACAATGTTGAACAATACAAAGCATTTCTACAGAGCGGTATAGATGCATTCGAAAAGAAAAACTAACCATCGTCATATTCTAATTTAATCCCCTTTGCTGTTTGCAAGGGGATTTTTTTGCGTAAAGCTTTTCGATCATGCAATGTTTCTTCATATAGTACTTTTTTAGGGATTGATTCGTTTACAATCGAATTAGCTCCGCCAATGCTTCGACACAGCGCCGTATCTACTTCGCCCTAAAGTCGGGGTGAATCCGTATTGAGTCTATGATGAGTCCGTGTTGAGTCCGAGTCCCTGACGCATTTATTGGATACTCATTGCGTAGTCATCACGCTCACACCCGGTAGTAGAGGCGAATCTGTCCCGAATCAGATACAAATATGACCCGAATAACTCCCGGAACTTGGAGTCAGCGAGGGTTATAGCTTTTGGGTTTTTCGCCGAGCCGAACCGCAATCGGATAAATCGGCAAAGAAAGATGGGAAATACCATGGGATAAGGATCAAATGGGAGACACTGTAAATAAGAAAAAAGGCCCTGTCATTTTCTCATTTGCCAGGGCCTCAAAATTATACTATAAATTATGGAAACTATTAGAAATCAAATTTGACACGGGCACGGATCCCCCAAGCCGGAGCATCCACATGGTCAAGGTAATTCAGACGTTTGACGTAGTCTACACGTAAAATTTTAAAGATGTTAGACAAGCCGATACTGGCTTCCATATAAGGTTCAGAACCGAAGGTATATGAACTTTGGATATCTTGTGCATTGCGTTGCCATGCAAAGACTTTTGAACCGTAATTCGGATCGTCAGGATCGTTTTCTTTACGAAGACCACCATAAACAGCTTTGAAACTAAATACCTCGCGTAGCTTGAGCTTTTTGATCAATGGAATCTTATTCAACAGGAATCCATTCATATAATACTGCAGATTGATAGAGGCGTTGTGATCACTGACAAATTCCAGAAAGTTCATCAAATTATACGAGTTTAACTGATACGCATAGGTCTGGTTGGCCCGATGGATTGTCAGGAAAGGAAATGGGATCTCTTTTCCAGCGATGTAATTTCCCTCTGCAGTCACATCGGCGTAACCAAATTGACTTAGGTAAAAACGCTTGAATGCACCTACATTAAAACTATGATAATTGTATTCTCCTTTTGCCAAACCTTTTATTCCCGCAGTATAATTGAAGGTGAATATTGGGTATTGATTGAAGATCGGCGTACGATAGATTTTACCTTGGTAAAATTCCTCATGCGGTGCGTATCTAAAGTTGACCGACAATTCTGTTGTATTTAATTCGTTGAATAATTTGTTTTGTCCATTTTCATCCAACATTTGATAGGTTAGGCTACCTGCCGGAGTTTGTTTGTTAATATTAAATCCAGCACCAATAGTCAAATGGTTCAAGAATTCTTTTTTATATTCCAATCCGTAGTTGGTTTCGTAGATATAACGGTCGTTATCACCGCGTTTGAAAGATAACAAAAAGTTATCTTCCTGAATAAATTCGAGCTTTTGTCCCGGAATCTTCGTATCCTTTTTATACGAAGCGCGAATATAGTGCATGGGGAAGGAGTATACTGACTTGTTGTTGAATGCATATGTCCCACTGAAAAAATACTTCCATTTTTGATCCTTGAATCCATAAGCAGCGTATGTCTCTGCGTAGAAACGTTTACTTAGGGATTCAGTCGTACGGCCACCTATACGCAAGCGAAATCCCTCAACAGGGTTAAAGCTATAAAATGTGTTCACAGGGCCAATTTCGACCGGCCCAGCTTGTTTGTAACCAGAGAGAACCAACGCAGCAATATCCATAAAGGTTCTAAACGATGGAATTTTTTGCAGCGTATCTATATTGTGGTAGATATTTAATTCATTTTGCGCCAAAGCCAATGGACGCTGTGTTTCAAATAACGATTTGGTCGCTTTTTTATTTTCTACATTGTAAGCTATAACAGTCGAAGGCCCATCGTAGATGCTGTCTGGCTGTTGTACACCAACTTTATAGTTATTATAATTGACTGTTCGGCTTCCTCGTATTCCCATTCCTTTTTCAGTCAACGAGAAATCAATGCCCAATGTACTTGTCTTCAGGTAGAATCTGCTCTTGTTATCTTTCTCGAATTTAAGCTGAACCTGAAGGTCACGCACGAAATTCAGGTTGATATCGTCTGCAACGGTCATATTCGCCCCCTGAACGGCATAATTCCCGTCTAACGTAACATAAAGCTGTCCTTTAAACAACATATCTGCTTTATTACGGGGCACAAAACTCAGCTCGACCAACCAAGGTTGAGCAGTTTTAATCGTATCTGTAATGAAAAATTTATAAAAGGTAGGGGCCGAATTTGCAATCGGACTCAAAAACTGATTTGTTACCAATGAGATATTATTGTCATAGATATCAACTTGTTCATAGAGTTTATTAAAATAGGCCGTCAGACCATCATTATCTATAAATTTGGGGTCAAACTGCGCACGTTGGTTACCCAAAATATATTGCTTTGTTTTGCTCGGATCCTTACGATAGTATACTTTGGACATTTTCTCCTCGATAAAGGCTGGTAAAACATATTTATTCGCTGTTTTCGCTGAATCGTCGGTTTCGAAAAGAAATTGATAGTTTTTAAAGATTTTTTTGTTGACGAATTTTTCTGAAAGATTGCTCAATCCCAAAGACATCTTCTCGTATTGTTCAAATTCAGCATATTGTTGTCCCGACAGTCGGTTTTTATCTTTATTTTCAATCACCTTACGGATTAGAGCAACGGCAGGATTGTCTTTGTTGCTGTATTTTTTCTTTTTGGCTTTGACAACAACTTCCTCCAGCATATTATCCTGTGCATCCATCAGGATTTCCTTGGTCTGAACAGCATCATTGGTAATGAAAGCATCCTTATTGTCATAACCAACATAGCTTGCTCTGATTTTGACATAAGATGTTGGAAAAACCAGCCTAAACTCTCCATTTGCATTGGTCGATGTTGAGGTTCCTGCAGCAGCAGGCGCGCCTACGACCGCAACAGTGGCGTAGGCAATGGGGGCTTTTGTCTTTGCATCTTTGACTGTACCCGTAACCGTTTTGGTTTGAGCAAATGTCAGAGATGCTGATAGCAAGAATGTTATCGAGAAAAAGAGTTTATTTATGAAGGTTTGTGCGTTTATTTTAGCTTCCATTATATTGCTATAATCTTGAAAATTCAAAATTGTTTTCTTGTTTTTACTTTATTTCTGACTTTATAAGTATTAAAATCAAAAAATCAGTGAACAAAGGAAACAAAAAATTAAGAATAATTAAAATTTTATTGTAATGTAATAAAGGAAATGTTCTTTCTCTTTTTTAGGATTAAGTAATTGTTTTTCAGATATTTGTGTTAAATTATTGATTTAGGTCAATAATTTAGCGTCCACATTTTGACTTCACGATGATTTTCCAGTCACATATTTGCTGACTTTTGTAACGATATAGTCAATCGTGCTAAAAATCAGGTGGGATTTCAAAGCTAATTTCCTGTTTTGAACCTGGATGCATAAATTTGATAAAAGAGGCATGTAAGTGTAATCTGTTGGCTTTTGTACCGTATAGATCATCACCGATGATGGGCGTGTTCAGGCCTTTTGGATGTACAGCGTGCATTCGAAGTTGATGTGTTCTACCTGTTAATGGGTAGAAGCGAACTCTTGTTTTACCATTTTCGATAGCAATTCTTTCCCATTTGGTTTGGGCAGGCTTACCATAGGTGTAACAGACCATTTGTCGGGGCCTGTCGTCTAAATCAACGCGGAGGGGGAGATCAATCAGCCCCGATTCCTGTTCAATAACACCATCGAGTAAAGCAATGTACTCCTTCGTTATGGTATGTCGTATAAATTGATCTTGCATAAATTGATGTGCCATCTTGTTTTTGGCTACAACCAAAAGTCCCGAAGTGGACATATCCAGTCGATGAATAATAATGGGACCGGCCTTGGGGTAGCGTTTGAGTACACGGTTGTAGACGGAATCTTTAACATGTATTCCGGGGACGGACAAAAACTCTGCAGGTTTGTTAAAGACGATAATATCTTCATCCTCGTAAATTTGAGGTAGTTCCGTTTGCAGGGTTGTTTCCTGTTGCATGGGATTTGGATCCACCATCAAACCCTGAAGCATATGACCAAGGATAGGTTCACATTTTTTACGACAGGCCGGATAATAGTTTTTGTGTCTCCGGATCTCGGAAGAAGGAGAGCAGCCCCACCAAAACTCGGCGAGTGTTATTGGAGTAAGGTTGTGGCTGTAGGCATATTGTAATAATTTGGGCGCAGCGCATTCTCCCGAGCCTGCAGGCGGCGTGCTTTGGTTAAAATCCTGAAAAATGGCAACGACATTCTTGTGCTTTCCTTCGGCATTCAAAAAATTGTAGTGTTCAAAAAGCTGTTTTTGCAAGTTGCCCGATCGCATTTTACGCTCTTCTTTCAGTACCGAGATATCGAAGAGCAATTGTTGGAGCTTACGATTTTCCGGTTCCGTTGCCAAATGCATATCATATTGGAAGCGTTGAAGCTCTTGTTTGTCCCTTAAGCTTTGGTTGCGCATATCTTCCATCATTAATTCATACTCCGCATCCGACAGCATAGCACGCAATTTGGTCCGTGTTTCCTTGCGTTCTTTTTTTTGAACTCTAAGTTTCGTTTTGAGCTCGTTTAGCGTTAATTCCCATGTATCTTTTAGGCGATAAAAATTGCTTTTTGTCTGCGCAAGTTCCACCCCGTTTTCAAGTAGTTCGATTTTCCGATTTAGGGCATTTAAGTGTACTTCTTCATTCAAAAAGAAGCCATCCTTTTCCAGCATGTCAAATATAGGGGGCACAAAGTATCGATGTTTGTTGCTTCCGGCAAGCTTGCCCGATACAGCCGCAAGATATCCGAGGCGATGCTGCTGATCGCGGACAACCAATATACCAAACATCTTGCCTATGGCAAGACCGTCATTATTTTCTTCAAGACCAAAGTTATGTGTCCATTCGTTTTGTGTCTCAAGATAGGCTTGGAGTTCTTGCGCAGCAACAATAGCTAGCGGATGCGGTTCATAGCAAAATGGAAAAGTGAATCGCAAGGGGAGTTCGATGGCCGAAATATCCTCCTTGAATGCGTGAAAATAAGCGTTGTTGTCTAAAGTACCCACAGTCATCCCTCTAATAATAATCTGCCCGCAAAAATACGGTTATTATGCTATTGAAATGACATTTTAACAGCGCTTTTTTTTGTTTTCCCTGCTTTTTTGAGTAAATTTAACTAAGTGATTAAAAGATATAGTTAACAAATAAACACGATATGAAAACTTCAATTGGAATTAAAGATGCAGACTTAAAAAAAGTTACGAAATTGCTCAATGTCTTATTGGCCGATGAGCATATTATTTATATGAAAACCCGAAATGCGCATTGGAATGTCGAGGGACCTGATTTTCATGCGGCCCATTTATTTTTAGAATCACAATACGATGAGCTTGCCGAAGTGATTGATCAAGTTGCTGAACGTGTACGTACCTTGGGTCATTATGCGGTGGGCACCTTCGATAAATACCTGAAACTAACGCGTCTGACAGAGTCTACTTCCGAAAAGACCGATAGTCAGTCTTATTATAAGGAGCTGTTAACGGATCATGAGTCTATTGCAATGTCGATTCGCGCTGATATTGCGGTTGTCGAGGATACAGCAGATAATGGCACCGAAGATTTTTTAGTTGGCTTATTGGAAAAACATGAAAAAATGGCCTGGATGCTCCGTGCCCATTTTATAAAATAGTAAAGATAGATTCATTTATACAAACAATCCTGCCCATTTTAGCGGACGGGATTTTTTTTTTATGATTTGTTGTCGGCGCGGGATAATTTTTCTATCTTAAAGAGGAATTAAGCCTTCAGAAACATTTAATATAATACAGCTATGCTTGAAGACGACAACCTAAATCAAACCACACTAAACGAGGAAGAAAATGATGGTACTTTGGAGAGTATGCATCATGTGAATAATCCGGTATTGGATCTGCCCAAAATTGAAAAGAAATACCTCGAAAATGTTGTATCCCACAATCAAAATGATAAATCATACTATTTTTCCGATGGTAAGGCGAAAGTTGAGATTAAGATTGTAACTGATGAGATTGTTCGTGTTCGATTGGCGCCACAAGGAACGTTTTTAGAGGACTTTTCCTATGCACTGGCAAAGAAAGATCATCGGGTCAGCATCCATCAGTGTAAAGAGGAAGAAGATCACTATAGTGTGCATACGAACACGATTTCCTGTCGAATCAATAAAGAAGATTTTTTGATTTCTTTCTCGGATCGGGCTGGGAAATTGTTTAACGCGGATCAGGCACCGATGCATTGGGAGGAAAATCCGGACTTTGGCGGATATTACGTCTACAGTACAAAGATAGCTTTTGAAAACGAAGCATTTTATGGACTAGGCGACAAGGCGACCAAGCTTAACCTCCGCGGCAAGCGATTAAAAAATTGGAATTCGGACACTTATGCATTTGCTTACGATCAGGATCCTTTATACAAAACAATCCCTTTTTACATCGGATTGAAAGATGGGGAAGCCTACGGTATTTTCTTTGATAATACCTTTAAAACCTATTTCGACTTTGCTGCTGAGGATCAGGGTAAGACTAGTTTCTGGTCTGAAGGTGGTGAATTGCAATATTATTATATTCATGGCCCTCATATTATTGATGTAATCCGGAGGTACCATACCTTAACCGGAACACACTACTTACCACCATTATGGGCTATTGGGTACCATCAATGCCGATGGAGTTATTACCCCGAAGCGAATGTACGTAAGGTGGCCGAAGAATTCCGTAAAAGACAGATCCCATGTGATGCCATTTACCTGGATATTGACTATATGGACGGGTACCGCTGTTTTACCTGGAATAAGCAATATTTTCCAAATCCCAAGAAAATGATTGCCGACCTTGCCAATGAAGGCTTTAAGACCGTCGTCATGATTGATCCGGGAATTAAGGTTGACGAAAACTACTGGGTGTTTAGAGAAGGAAAAGAGAATAGATATTTCTGTCGGAGGGGCGATGACTATTTTATGGAAGGATTTGTTTGGCCTGGGCGTTGCCAATTTCCTGACTTTACAAATCCTGAAGTCCGGCAGTGGTGGGGAACTTTGTATCAGGGACTAGTGGAGGACGGGGTTGCAGGCTTTTGGAATGATATGAATGAACCCGCAGTTTTTGGCCGTGGGACATTTCCGGATGATGTCAGGCATCAATATGACGGCCATCGCGGGTCGCATCGAAAAGCACATAATGTCTACGGCATGCAGATGGTGCGGGCTACCTATGACGGCTTAAAGAAATTGTATAAGAATAAAAGGCCATTTACCATTACACGAGCGGCTTATGCCGGAACACAACGTTATTCATCGGTATGGACCGGAGATAACTTAGCCAGCTGGGAACATCTCAAACTAGGGACTTTACAGTTGCAGCGCTTGTCCACCTCAGGAATGTCTTTCTGTGGAACCGACATTGGCGGATTTACAGGAGAACCGGATGGTGAACTCTTTACACGATGGATGCAGTTTGGCGTTTTTTCACCATTTATGCGTGTACATTCCGCAGGGGATACCCGCGACCGCGAGCCCTGGAGCTTCGGTGAAGATTGGGAAAAAATAAATAAAAAGTTTATAGAGCTGCGCTATCAGCTTTTACCCTATATCTACACCTGTTTTTGGGAACAGACCAAATACGGCTATCCGATCTTACGTCCGATTTCAATGGTTGAGCAGCATATTCCAAGCAATTGGCAGCGGGAAGAGGAATTCTGTTTTGGCGATAAAATATTGGTGTCGCCGGTATTGCAACCTGGTCAGAAAAGCAAGATTGTCTATCTTCCCGCAGGAGATTGGTTCTATTATTTCAGTAACGAGGTATTTGTGGGCGGTAAGGAACATACCATTGCAACACCTTTGGATGAAATGCCACTATTTATTCGTGGTGGATCCGTTATTCCAGAATATCCCGTCATGCAGTATACCGGAGAAAAGAAAGTAGAGGAACTGCAATTGAATATCTATTTTTCGGAGGGCATACATCGTTCTTACGTCTATTCCGATCATGGTGATACCTTCGCGTATGAACAGGATATTTATCTAGAGAAGTGCTTTACGGTGTCCGGATTAAAAGATTCCCTGTCAATCAAACAGACCCGAGACGGATTATTTACTGAGCGATACGAAGAGTATAAGCTTCAATTGATCGGGCTGCCGTTTGCGGTAAAAAAAGTAAAAACAGATGGAATAGACACGAAAGTGCAGCAGGATGAACAAGGGCGATATTGGATTAATGTCGCACGTGAATTTGACAACATATTGATCGAGGGTTAAACATGGCCAATCAAGTAATACCGCATAGTCTTTTTTCAGAATTTGATGTCGCGCTGTTCCAGGCGGGCAGGCATTTCAAACTGTATGAAAAATTTGGTTCGCATGAACTGGAAGTGGAGGGTGAAAGAGGCGTTTATTTTGCGGTTTGGGCCCCAAATGCAAAATCCGTTTCCGTAACGGGAAACTTCAATTTTTGGGATAAGGGAAGTCATCCCCTAAATGTCCGTTGGGATACCAGTGGCATATGGGAAGGATTTATACCAGGAGTAACCAATGGCGAAACCTATAAATATTGTATTCAAACTGCCGTAGGAGAAGAGTTGGAAAAAAGTGATCCATTCGCATTCAAATGGGAAGTAGCACCTAAGACCGCGTCCATTGTCCATTCGACCTGGTATGAATGGAATGATGGCAACTGGATGAAGGAGCGTATCGTGAAAAATAGGCTTGATCAACCCTGGTCAGTCTACGAACTTCATTTGGGTTCGTGGGTGAGGGATCCCGAGAGTCCGGATACGCTATTAAACTATCGGGAGATTGCGGTACAGCTCGTTGCTTACGTTAAGGAAATGAATTTCACGCATGTGGAATTTATGCCGGTAATGGAGCACCCTTATTATCCTTCCTGGGGCTACCAGATCACGGGTTATTTTGCCGCAAGTTCACGGTATGGCTCTGCACAGGACCTTATGTTTTTGATCGAACAATTACATGCTGCGGGCATTGGTGTGCTATTAGATTGGGTGCCTTCACATTTTCCGGGGGATGCCCACGGGCTCTTTCGTTTTGATGGGACCAGTCTCTATGAGCATGAAGATCCCCGGAAAGGTTTTCATCCCGATTGGCAATCCTATATTTTCAATTATGGACGTAATGAGGTGCGTTCATTTCTGATCAGCAATGCCTTCTATTGGTTGGATCGTTTTCATATTGATGGACTTCGTGTAGATGCTGTGGCTTCTATGCTATACCTTGATTATAGTCGAAATGCTGGTGAGTGGATACCTAATGAATTTGGTGGTAATGAGAACCTCGAGGCCGTACACTTTCTAAAAGAATTTAACGAGGCAGTTTATGCTCATTTTCCGGATGTACAGACGATCGCTGAAGAATCGACTTCTTGGCCCGGGGTGAGTAAACCGACCTACGCGGGAGGTTTAGGTTTTGGAATGAAGTGGATGATGGGATGGATGCACGATACCCTGGATTACTTTAAGGAAGACCCGATTAATAGAAAATACCACCACGATCGAATTACTTTTGCCACGGTATATGCTTTTCATGAGAATTTCATGCTCCCGTTATCACACGATGAAGTCGTTTATGGTAAGCAACCTCTGATCTACAAAATGCCGGGCGATGAGTGGCAGAAGTTTGCTAATCTCAGAGCATTATACCTGTTTATGTATACTTTTTCAGGAACTAAATTGTTGTTTATGGGCGGAGAGTTTGGGCAAACTTCGGAATGGAATGTGAATAAGTCTCTTGATTGGCATCTGTTGGAATATATGCCGCATCAGGGGATAAAAAGATTTGTGGCAGACTTAAATGCTACTTATCAGCAACAGCCTAGTCTTTTTCAAAAGGCTTTCGATGCTACGGGATTTGAATGGATAGACGCTGGCGACCGTGAAAATTCGGTTTTAGTCTATTGGCGTAAAGCATTTGATTCTTGGGATGATACTGTTATTGTGATTAACCTGACACCTATTGTCCGTGAACATTTTCGTATTGGGCTACCTTATGCCGGTGAATGGGAAGTAGTATTGAGTTCGGATGATCTCCATTATTTCGGTTCAGGAGTCTGTAGTCAACATGTAGCAAGTGAGCATTTGCACTGGATGAATCAGCTACAGTCCGCCCAGTTGGACCTTCCGCCTCTTGGTGGTTATATTCTTAAACGCAAGAAGGACTTGAAGGAGACTCCTGCCGTGAAGCGCGCAGAACGCGTTCCCGTGTGAAGGGAATGCAGCCGGAAGTCAAACATGTGTGGAAAATAAATTTAATAGGATAAGTTCCATCTGAGCGATGGAGGAAAATATGTAGCAATGAAAGTATTTCATTTAAGTGTTGAATGTTACCCAATAGCCAAGGTTGGTGGTCTAGCGGACGTTGTTGGTGCATTGCCCAAGTATCAAACTAAACTTGGGGTGAATGCAGCTGTCATTATGCCTTGGTATGATCGTCCATTTGTTAAGGAGCATTCCTTTGATATGATTCATGAGGGGGCTTTTTATCAGGGATCCGAATTATTGAACTATAGTGTTTTTCGAGAAAAAGATAATACACTTGGGTTTGAACTTTATTTGATTAAAATACCGAATAAATTGGACCGCCAGGAGGTTTATTGTTATCCAGATGAGGGGGAGCAGTTTATTGCCTTTCAGCATGCTGTGTTAAACTGGTTCAAGGCAAAAGAGATTGTACCGGACATTGTGCATTGCCATGATCATCATGTGGGATTAATGCCTTTTCTGATGAAATATAGCAATGATTATAATTTCCTTGCCGATGTAAAGACTGTGGCAACGGTACACAATGGCCAATACCAGGGATGGACTCATTGGAGCAAGGCTATTCTGCTGCCCGGTTTTGACAGCTGGAAATGGGGGCTTTTGGACTGGGATGGTCTGATCAATCCCCTTGCTGCATTAATCAAGTGCTGTGATGCCTATACGACTGTTTCGGAGGGATATCTTGAAGAGCTTTATGTGGAGGCAAATGGCTTACAGCAGTTGTTTTATGATGAGCGCCATAAGTCGGTTGGTATTGTCAATGGAATTGATTGGGATATCTGGAGCCCAGCTAAAGATTATACCTTGATTGAAAATTACGATATGGCTTCGGCGTTTGTCGGTAAACTTAAAAATAAGCAGGCATTGGCGCAGCAGTATAATATTGATCCGAAGCTTCCGTTACTGGTTTTTATAGGACGTTTTGCAATGGAAAAGGGCGCGGATTTATTGCCTGATATAATTTTGGATTTGACTGAAAATTTTCCGGGCAGATTAAGTATATTTATACTGGGCGCTGGGGATCCAGCGATTCAATCACGGGTAAAAACGCTTGTGGATGAAAAGATAGAAAATTTTGATGTGTTCTTTGGTTATGATGAAAATCTTGCACACTGGCTTTATGCAAGTGCAGACTTTCTTTTGATGCCTTCACGGGTTGAACCCTGTGGACTCAATCAGCTTTACGCCATGAAATATGGAACCTTACCGATTGTACACCGTGTAGGTGGTCTAAAAGATACGGTCATTGATTTGGAAAGCGATGGATATGGTGTTGGTTTTGATGCGCTCGAAACAACAGAAATTAGAACAGCGATTATCCGGGCTGTTAAATATTATGAAAATAGGCCTGAATTTGAGGATAACCAGCGCAAAATAATGAGTTTGGATTTTTCCTGGGATAAATCCGCAGCGAAATACATAAGTCTATATAACCAATTAATTTAATTTGATATGTCACATCACAATGTAGTAGCTATCGTCTTGGGCGGAGGAAGGGGATCGCGTCTGTATCCGTTGACCGATCAACGGTCTAAACCAGCTGTTCCTATCGCAGGAAAATATCGTTTGGTTGATATCCCCATTTCAAATTGTCTCAATTCGGGATTCAATAAGATTTTTGTACTGACACAGTTCAATTCGTCCTCGTTGAATTCGCATATTAAAAATACTTATAACTTTAGTATTTTCAGTAAGGGGTTTGTTGATATTTTAGCGGCCGAACAGACTAATGATGGTGACAAATGGTTTGAAGGTACCGCAGACGCTGTTCGCAGATCGTTCCGGAAGTTGGCAAGCATAGATTATGACTATGTCTTAATTTTGTCGGGGGACCAGCTTTATCAGATGGATTTTGATGCGCTGGTGGATTTTCACGTACAAAATGAAGGTGATTTGACGATTGCGACCATTCCTGTCAATGGTAAAGATGCAACAGGTTTTGGGATCCTTAAATCTGATGAGGATAATCATATAATTTCTTTTATAGAGAAACCCAATCGTGAGCAGCTAGCGGACTGGGGTTCAGAGGTGAATGATCATTTGAAGGCGGAGGGACGCGAATATTTGGCATCTATGGGCATCTATGTATTCAGTAAAGGTGTGCTGAAGCAGCTGCTGGAAGAAAACAGTGGAATGGATTTCGGTAAGGAGATTATTCCGGATGCGATCGAAAATATTAAAGTACTCAGTTACCAGTATGAGGGCTATTGGACAGATATCGGAACGATAGGATCATTTTATGAAGCTAATATTGGACTGACCGATAATATCCCGGCCTTTAACCTATTTGATAAAAATACAGTTTTTACTCGACCGCGGATGCTGCCACCATCTAAGATTTCGGGGACAACGCTGCTTAACTCCGTTATTTCCGATGGATGTATTATCCATGCGGATAAGGTTGACCGCTCGGTGATCGGTGTACGCTCACGTATTGGCATCGGGTCTGTGGTAAGGGGAACCTATATGATGGGATCGGACTATTACGAAGATTTTTCCGATATGGACGAAGCTAAAAGGAAAAATATGCCTATTGTGGGAGTAGGAGAACGTTGCTATATCGAAAATGCCATTTTGGACAAGAACTGTCGCATCGGAAATGATGTACGCATCAACGGTGGCCCACATTTATTGAATGCTAATCATCAGACTTACACCGTCTGTGATGGCATTGTAGTTATCAAGAAAAATGCCGTTATCCCGAGTGGTACTACTATTGGGTTGACAACAGTATAAATTTATTAAACAAGGGAGATAATATATTGTTATAATTGCATGTTATTGTAATAAAAAAATGCAGTTAAAACAGATTATCTCCCTTCTTTTTGTGTTAATCGCACTTGCCGCCTGCGATACCTCCTTGATGGTACAGAGTACCGGTGTATTGCGGGATGCATCTCGAAAATTTGAACTCCATAACGGTGACCGTCGTATTATTTATATTCCGATGCGGCATTTAGGTACGCGTGTATATTATGATCAGGTACAGGCTATGGTAGATTCTCTTCAAAAATCAGGATATGTCGTTTTTTATGAAAGTATCGCTTACCAGGTGGATAGCGCAGCGCAACGCGATCTGTATGACCGCAAGTTTAGAAAATTGACTGGCAACCGTCTGGGGCTGCAACAATGTATTGAAATTCCCGGCGATACCTCCCGCGTATTGAGAGCCCCTCTGTATCGTAAGCTGGGACAGCGTATTATCAGTCAGCCGGATTATTCTTTTTTCCTGGTTAACTATGAAACGGCTGTCAATGCTGATATCCCTAAAAACAAATTATTGGATGATTTTGAATATCGTTATGGTACAATACAGCTGGACGCCTGCGATTATGATACCCCGCTAAATGAACCGTATAACTGTAAACCGATAAAAGCAGCGCTCAAGAATAAGTTTGACAAAGAATTTGTTATGCAACAAAGAGAAGAAAATCTAGCTTCATTGGTGGCGGATGCTCCACAGCAGAAAATTTTAATTTTATTTGGTACGTCTCATTTTAAAGGCTTTTTGCGTAATTTGCAGGCCAGAGATCCCCGTTGGATAAAGATAAAATAATATGTTGGAAAAGATTTTTATTGTACTGCTCATCCCAATAACCATTTACGTTGTTTATTACCTATTAAATCGCACGGCTAAAAATAATAAAGCGATTAAACGTGTCTTAAGTAATGAGGGGAAGGATATTTTGGAACAGGAGGTAGACTACTACCGTCGTCTTTCGGTCCAGGATAAACAGGAGTTTGAAACACGTTGCCTAGCGTTTTTGGATACCGTCAAAATAGAAGGTGTGGGGGTGACGATGGAGTTGAAAGATTATATGTTAATTGCTGCAAGTGCAATTATTCCCATATTTGCATTTAAGAAATGGACTTATCCAAACTTAACCAACATTATGGTCTACCCATCCCATTTTAATTCAGATTATCAGTTTGAAGGACATGCAGACCGAAATATTATGGGAATGGTAGGCGAAGGTGCTATGAATGGACAGATGATTTTATCTAAATCGGCTTTGGAGTATGGTTTTAAAAATGCAAATGATGGGCAGAATACAGCAATCCATGAATTTGTGCATCTCATCGATAAAATAGATGGGACCATAGACGGCCTGCCAACTTATTTATTGGATAAGACCGCCGTAATTCCTTTTATGAATTTAATACGGGAAGAAATTAACAAGATAAAAACACATCAATCCGATATTGACACTTATGGCATGACCAATCCCGGCGAGTTTTTTGCGGTTGCGTCCGAATACTTTTTTGAGAATCCGGCAAAATTCCAAAAGAACCATCCGGCATTGTATGCGAAACTTTCTGCAATTTTTGAACAAAGTTCACTGTAGATAGATGAAATTTTAGTATTTTTAAAGCAAACAGAAAATGTTTGCTTTTTTTGTTAATTATAACTGTTATGCCTAAAACTACTATTTATTCTACTATTGCATTTGCATGCCTATTATTTTGCGGCAATAATCAGGTTTTTTCTCAGGAGCGTTATGCCGTGGGGACAACCTTTACTGAAATGGCTGATCCGACGAGAGATACGCTTTCTAACTGGTCGAATGTTAAAGCAGGTCTACATGCCTCATTTGTATCAATAGATAAACGTTATCCAAAGTCAGTGAATCCCAATATTACTGTGCAGCACAATGCTACATTGAATGCCTGGAAAGGAGAACAGGTATCTGCTCAGGTACTACTATGGACGAATGCTGCAACAGCAGATGTTGTTGTTGTGCCGGGTGAACTAAAGGAAGGTAATGGAAAATCTATTGGTGCAGATGCACTTCAGGTACGATTCGTTCGTTATGTGATGACAGACGAATTTGCGAGCGGCTGTGGCCATCGTAAGCCTGAAGATTTTAAAGCCTCCCTTTCTGCGGATATGTTGGACGATCTGAAAAGTTATGATCTCGAAGCGAAGCGTGTTCGCCCTGTGTGGATTACGGTAAAAATACCTTCCGGAGCTACTGCAGGTCAATATAAAACGACAATTGCCGTTAAACAAAAAGGTGCAGTGAAGCAGAACTTAGTGTTGACTGTGAATGTTCAAGATCACGTCTTGCCACCGGCCTCACAATGGTCATTTCATTTGGATCAATGGCAACATCCATCGGCCGTGGCCCGTGTCAACAATGTTAACATGTGGAGCGACGAGCATTTTGAAGCCTTGAAACCAACAATGAAACAGCTGGCCGCAGCGGGACAGAAAGTTATAACGGCAACACTCAATAAGGATGCCTGGAATGTACAGACCTATGACCCTTATGCAGATATGATCAGCTGGAAGAAAGCGAAAGATGGCTCTTGGCACTATGATTATGCTGTATTTGACAGGTGGGTACAATTTATGATGGACTTAGGCATCAACAAACAAATCAATTGTTACTCTTTATTGCCATGGAATAATGAAGTCCATTATTTCGATGAAGCAAAAAATGAACTGGTCAATGTCATTGCGAAACCAGGAACGCTGCTATTTGAGGAGTTATGGACACCTTTCTTAAAGGATTTTAGCAAGCATGTCAGTGCTAAAGGCTGGCTGAAGATTACCAATATCGCAATGGACGAAAGGAGTCGTGAGGAAATGGATCCAGCGGTAGCGCTGTTGGCGCGGGTGGCCCCTGAATTTGGAATTGCATTTGCAGATAATCATAAAAGCTATCAACGTTATCAAAAAAGTACAGATATTAGCGTCGCTGCGGGCGATCCTTTTGACCATAATGATCTTATCGACCGACGTAAAAAGGGGTATATCACAACATTTTATGTTTGCTGTTCAGATGAATTCCCGAATCAATTTACCTTTTCTGATCCGGCGGAGTCTACTTATATGGCTTGGTATGCGCTTGCTGCAGGTTTTGACGGAGCTTTGCGTTGGGCCTTTAATTCTTGGGTTGTTGATCCTTTAAGAGATTCGAGGTTCCGTACATGGCCGGCAGGGGATACGTATATCGTTTATCCGCAGGGCCGAAGCTCAATTCGCTACGAACGTATGCTGGAAGGTATTCAGGACTATACGAAAGTCGGTATCCTGAAAGCGAAATTAGAAGAGGCAAAAGATGCCTCCAATTTAGCAAAACTGAATGCCAAAATTGCCAAATTAAATACGTCCAAACGTTATGCGGACTGGAACAAAGACCTCAATGATGCGAAGGCGTTTGTCAATGCACTATCCGCTCAGATCAAATAAACAGATCACAGGACATTTGAATATACAGGCTGCCCCTTTATCGTATTGGGGCGGCTTTTTTTTGTAAAGTTTTTTCTATGAGTCGTGACGTTCCATTGGGGTTCCGCTCTGAAAAATGGCTAATCCGCCGATATCAATCTTTTTCGTACAATGGCGCAATATCCAAAACCATTGTTTCTCAATATTGTTGTTATATGGAAGCGATCTCGTAATGAATACATCATCGCGTTATTAAAATCTTAAATCATCATATGGGTATGAAAAATGTAGCACACCAAATCGTTGGTATTTTAAAGGATGCGGGAATCAAACGTATTTATGCTGTAACGGGGGATAGTTTAAATTTTTTCAATGAGGCGGTTCATGAGGATGGGACCATGCAATGGATACATGTGCGGCACGAGGAGGTTGGCGCCTTTGCAGCAACAGCAGAGGCAGATTTACATGGAATCGCATGTTGTGCCGGTAGTAGTGGTCCCGGCCATGTACATCTGATCAATGGTGTTTATGAGGCACATAAGACGCGTGTTCCGATGTTGGTAATTGCTTCGACCTGCGCCACCTATGAGTTTGGTACCGACTATTTTCAGGAGACCAACCCGATCAAATTATTTGATGATTGTTCATGCTATAATCAAATGATTACCCGGCCCGAGCAAGTGCAACGTATGGTTCAAAATGCATTGCAACAGGCGATTTCAAAAAGAGATGTCGCTGTTATCGGTTTGCCGGGTGATGTTTCCGAAATGGAAGCCGTTCAGATGAATACATCCGCCAAAGTTTTTTTTACGCAGCCACAGATACGGCCTTCTGAGCTCGAAATCGGCCGGTTGGCACAATATATCAATCAGGCAGAAAAAGTAACTTTATTCTGCGGTGTTGGTGCAAAGAATGCGCAGCAACAAATTGTTGATCTCTCCCAGAAAATTCATGCGCCGGTAGGGTATTCGTTTAAAGCTAAATTGGATATTCAACGGGACAATCCTAACGAAATCGGTATGACAGGACTTTTAGGGACAGCGTCAGCCTTTCAGAGTATGCACCATTCAGATCTGATCCTACTTTTGGGAACTGATTTTCCTTACAAAGATTTTATCCCTACCAATAAGACAATTGTTCAGATCGATATCGAAGGAGAGAAGCTCGGACGAAGATCGATTGTGGATTATGGCCTAGTGGGGGATATTGAGCATACATTAAAAGCTGTTTTACCGTTTGTGGAGGCTAGAAGCGATTCAAGTTTTCTTGAGAAGCAACTGGCTGCTTACGAGAAAGTAAAAGAAGATTTGATGATTTATGTGGATGATTATGGAAGTGAGTGCGCAATTCAGCCGGAATTTGTCGCCCATGCAATTGATCAAAAAGCAAGTGATGATGCAATTTTTTTAGTAGATACAGGAATGTCCTGCGTTTGGGGAGCGCGTTATATCAATCAGCGACGGGATCGCAAGATGCTTGGTTCGTTTAATCATGGATCCATGGCTAATGCCATGCCAATGGCTATTGGAGCCGCGTTGACACATCCCGAAAGACAGATTATTGCCTTCTGCGGGGATGGTGGACTTTCGATGTTGCTAGGGGATTTGGCTACGATAAAGCAGTATAATTTGCCGATAAAACTGATCGTTTTCAATAATCGTTCGCTTGGGATGGTCAAGTTGGAAATGCAGGTATCCGGTTTGAAGGATCAAGAAACCAATATGGTCAACCCGGATTTTGCCATGGTCGCACAGGCGATGGGAATCCGTGCATATACAGTGACTCAGCCAGAGGAGGTTGACGGTGTGCTTAGCGAAGCGCTTCGTATAACGGACGAACCTGTGCTGATTGATATTTATACAAGTCCAAATGCGTTGGCCATGCCACCTAAAATTTCCTTTAGTCAAATGAAGGGAATGACTGAAAGCATGGCTAAATTGATGCTTTCAGGTAATTTTGAAGAAGTTTGGGACACTATAAAATCCAATTATAAGCATTTGAAGTCGCTATGAGCGCGTTGAAAAGATACAATATTGAAAAAAACCTCCTCAGTATAAATCATATTGGGGAGGCCTTCTTTCAATAATAAATAATTGTTCGGACTAATGATTGAATTTAATGAATTTCAGATCAACACTGGCGTTGAACAAACCAAAGGCTCTTCAATAACTCCTCTTTACAGCGTCGAAGCTTTTCTATTTTCGATTCGGCAGAAATAGAGACATTCTCTTTAACAATAATAGCCAAATCTGTTTCAATGGATAATTTAGTGAGGGATGTACACCCACTATCAAATTTCTTAAAGCTCACATTTTTCATACTAATATTGGTTAAGCATTCCTGAATTTTATAGAGTACAATTTACTAATAAAAATTAGCTTAACAACAAGCTATGCATAATTTTATTGTTACTAAATTGTTTATTTTTAATATTTTATCGCATTATAACTTATAAACAATACTGGTGCAATTTTTGTTTTCTGAATTCCAAAATATTAAATCTTAGTTATTTAAAACAATATGCTGTTTTGATTGCTATATAATATAATAAAATAAATAGCGGATATAGGCTGTTCTAAAGCTTGAAAAGTCGTACTAAATGACTTCCTCCAATGTTTAGTTTTATCATTTTAAGCTGCATATTTTTAAAAAAATATTCACATGAAAATAATCAATCTTGCATGGTCATTACTGATTTTTGCTGCCGCTTGTCAGCAGACTGGCAAAAAGAAAGTTGACGAAACACAAATGCAGTCAGACACCGCTAGCGCTACTGAATCAATAGCAAATAACGGTACGTATCAATACCTCAAAAATGGAGATACAATTTCGTTAACAATTGCGATCGATGGTGATAAAGTACATGGCGACCTGAATTATTTCTGGAAAGAAAAAGACCGAAACGTCGGTTCGATTGACGGTGTACTTAAAGATAGCCTATTATTGGCTGATTACACTTTTTCTTCCGAAGGACAGCAATCTATCCGTCAAGTTGCTTTTAAATTCACTAAAAACCGGGCAGTTGAAGGCTATGGTGAAATGGAAGAAAAAGGTAATAAAATGTCATTTGCTGAGCCTGGAAAATTGGCTTTTGATGAAAAATTTGTGCTAGAACATGTAAGCGACTCAGCACAATAACAAGATTCTTGGAATAAATATAATCAGTCCGATCAGTAAAGCCGTTAGGCTGCTCAGTACGACTGCTGCTGCTGCGATATCCTTTATCCGTTTGATGTCAGGATTTTTTTCCTGACAGACAAAATCAGCGAGATGTTCTACAGCAGTGTTCAATAACTCACAGACAAGGACAAAACCGATGGCGAAAATAACCGCCAGCCATTCATAATGACTTATTCGGAGGAGGTAAGATAGCATTATCGCTAAAATTGCTGCAACGAGATGCACCCTGAAATTGTGCTCTTCTTGCCAAATTATTTTTAATCCGTTGAAGGCATAGTTGAAACTACGGATTCTATCTTTCCATGAAAAGTTGCTTTTGGCCATAGTCGTCCCTAAAATTTATGTAAATATAATCTTTTTGTTTTTGCCTTGTTTTAGATTTATGTTTACCGCCATTATTGTTGTAATTGCGGTCTTTGCCAGTAGCTAGTGCTTCGGATGGTAATTGTTTTGCAGATAGGTTAGGCCTAGCGTGTTTTGGGTGAGATTTGAATTCCTTTGTATGCAATTTCAATGCAGGTATTGGAAGTACGCACTATTTTTGAGTAAATTGCTTTATGATCTATAATTTTGATAAAATAATCAGCCGTAGGGGCACAGATTCGGTCAAGTGGAACCAGCAGGACTATGCCGATTTAATTCCACTTTGGGTTGCCGATATGGACTTTCCAGCATCGCAACCAGTTATAGAGGCGCTAACTGAACGTGTTCAACATGGCGTTTATGGCTATGCCAAAGTTCCAGATGCTTTTTATGATGCGGTTTCAGGTTGGTCTGAACGTAAACATCGTTTTCAATTGCAGCGAGAATGGATACTTCCTGTTTTAGGTGTAGTGCCGGCATTATCGGCTATTGTCGCCGCATTGACAGAATCTGGCGATAAGGTGTTGATACAAGAGCCTGTTTACCACTGTTTTTTTTCATCCATAGAGCGTAATGGTTGCGAAGTTGTTTCCAACGATCTTCTGTACCAAGATGGGCAATATAAAATTGATTTTGATGATTTTGAAACTAAAGCGAGCGATCCCAAGGTGAAGCTCTTTATCCTCTGCAGTCCGCATAACCCAGCGGGTAGGGTATGGACCAAGACGGAGCTCGAACGCCTTGGGGAGATCTGCTTAAAGCACGATGTCCTCGTTATCTCGGACGAAATCCATTGTGACCTAGTTTTTGAAGGATATCAACATATTCCATTTGGAACGATCAATCCCTTATTTCTAGCCAATACGATTACTTGCATTGCACCGAGCAAAACCTTTAATCTAGCGGGATTGCAAGCTGCCACTGTCATCGTCGCGGATCCGTTGCTCAACAAGAAGGTGCAGCATGCTTTTCTCGTCAATGAGATAGCCAGTATAAGTCCTTTTGCGATCACGGGGCTAATTGCGGCCTATCAGCAAGGTGAGGACTGGTTGAAACAGGTCCTGGTCTATATTCATGACAACTATAGTTATTTGAAAAATTTCATAGCGGAGCATCTGCCAACGTTGAAAGTTGTTCCGTTGGAGGGAACTTATTTGGTTTGGGTAGACTGTTCGGCTTTCAAACTTTCTAGTCGAAAGCTGGGGCAGATGTTATTGCAAGACGTCCATTTACAAGTGAATGTTGGGGCAATGTATGGTAAGGGAAGTGATGGTTTTATCCGTCTGAATATTGCCTGTTCCAGATCTATCCTAGATGAAGGGCTCGTCAGACTGAAAAATGTATTGCTGAATTTGTCAGAAGAATAGCGAATTGTTTATCGTTATTAGCTTACTTCAGTATAAAAAAGCACCTGAACAATTTGAACCAGGTGCTTTTTTATAAGGTGTTTTTTAGCAACGTATTATATGCCCATTTCCTTTAAAATAAAATGAGCATTATCAATCTTATCAGCAACCCAAAGCACATACCGGATATCCACACCAATGGATCGGCTATAGCTTTCATTCCATGCAAAATCGTTGATTGTAGCGTCGTAAGCGCGGTCGAAGTTTACACCGATCAACTCACCATTTGCATTCATAATTGGCGAACCGGAGTTGCCACCGGTGGTGTCCATATCATACAGTATATTGACAGGAACGGATCCCAAGTCTTTCTTGAGGTACGGACCGAAGTTTTTATTGAGATAAGCAGTCTTGATTTCCTGCGGATAGTCAAATTCTGGCAGGCCGAGATTCCCTTTTTGAATAATACCTTCAATAGTCGTGAAAGGTTTCATATAAGTTGCATCCGCAGGAGCATAGCCTTTGATGTGTCCATAAGTCAAACGCAAGGTGGAATTGGCATCTGGAATAAAGTTTTTGGACTGAAAGACTTCCTTTACAGCGACGTAGTCTCCCATCAGTTTATTCAAGACACCTTCACGTCTTTTCTGTTCGGCAGCGAAGATGACAATATCACTGTTCAGTTCATTTTGAAAATTCAATAGCTTGTCATCAAATTGCTGTAAAGCATTTGCATTGGCCAAAACTGTATTTAAAATATAGTTCTGATCGCTTAACTTACTGCCATTGATGATTTGCGTTGCATATTCATTGGCCGTTTCGCTATTCAATTGTAGCTTTTGAACTGATATAATCTGATTTTTACCCTGGAAAGCAGAAGCGTCGGCAAGCATTTTCCCTAAAATACGTTGGTCTGCCTGCTTGTTGTAACTTTCATAACTTTCTTTGAGGCTCTTTTTGAGCTGCTCAACATTGTAATCAAACAACTGTTTGGCTGACTGCGAAGACCGTTCTTTACTTATTGCAGCTTTTAAAGTATTGAGATCGCGGGCAACTTTTAGTAAACTAGTGCTGTTATATATATTGTTAATCCAAAGTTCTTTCAATGCATCCTGATTACTGACCTGATAGTAGGCATCAATATCGTTTAATAGATGACCATATTTATCTTTAAGTTCCGGCTTGCTTAAAATAAATGCTGCTAACGCTTCATCTTCTTGTTTTTTGGTTGAAATAAGGTCTATACCGCGCAGTCCTTTTAGCTTACCACGATAATTTTTGAGCACATTGGCGTTACGTTTGATCCGTGTTGCTAAAGCGAGTGCGATATCTGTATTGTTTTTACCAGCTTCTTCCATTTGTCTATTTTGGAAGTCGTAAAGATTAGAAACATAGGGTAATAAATAATCCTGTTGATATTTAATATACTGAGCTGGCCGGTGTCTAAATGTTTTGCCCGGATAACCCAAGATAAAAGTGAAATCGTTTTCTTTGACGCCATTTGGATTAACTTTCAGGTGTTTTTTGGGCTGGTATGGCACATTATCTTGCGAATAGGGGGCTGATTTTCCATCTTTACCCACATAGGCCCTTAGGAATGAGTAGTCACCTGTATGGCGTGGCCATACCCAGTTGTCAGTTTCTCCGCCAAACTCGCCAATATTCTGGCGTGGGATATATACCAGACGGACATCTTCGATCGTTTTGTAGCGAAACAATACATAGCTCTTACCGATGAACATTTCGGATACTTCGGCTTTGATCGTTGGATCTTCCTTTTCGGCCTTTTTAACAAGTTCTTCTTGTTTTCTTTTGATTGTATTGATGCGTTCGACCGGGTCATTGATATTGGCTACAGCATTTAGTATTTTAGCTGATACATCTTCGTACGAATCTGTAATTCTTATTTTTAGACCTTTTGCTTCAATCTCCTGTTCTTGATTTTGCGCTACAAAACCATTTTTTAGATAGTTGTTGATGGCAGTACTAGCGAGCTGAACTGCTGAAAATGCACAGTGGTGGTTGGTAATGATCAAACCACGATTGGAAACGAACGATCCTGTACACCCACTGACCTGAACTAAAGCGTCCACTAATCCCACCTGACCGGGATTATAAATATCCTTTTCACTGATCTTTAATCCGGCTTTTTTTAGCCCGGCTCTATTCAAGTCACTTAGAGGGTACATTCCTTCATCCGGATTTGCTTTACCAAGCGGAATGTTCGTAGCGGTTAAAAGTAGTGCTAATGCAATTGTAGTATGATGAATAAAATTCATGGTATTTTTAAATATCAACTGTTGTAAATCTTCAAATTTAAGAAAAGCTTTTTGATGAATCCGACTTTTCTGTCAACTATTGTCATAATTGTAGGACCATTACAACTTTTGGCAAGGTATTTATTGTATTATATCGTAGCACATGCAATCGTCCGCCTTAAAATATGTGTATTTGCCATCGTTTTACAGGAGTATTCGTAATTTTGCGCTTTAAAGATTTTAACATGACCTTAATCCAATTGGAATATATCATTGCTGTTGATACTTATCGTAGTTTTGTCGCCGCAGCTGAAAAGTGTTTTGTGACACAGCCGACATTAAGTATGCAGATCCAGAAACTGGAGGAATCGTTGGGAGCCAAAATCTTTGACCGGAGCCGTCAGCCCGTTGTACCCACTGAAATTGGTGAGAAGATTATTCTTCAGGCTAGATTGGTCCTAACCGAGAGCCGGAAGATCAATGAGATTGTCCAGGATAAAAAGGGTGAGATCGAGGGGACGTTAAAAGTGGGTGTCATTCCGACAATTGCACCGTATCTGTTGCCGAAGGTATTAACAACTTTTATGGAGAAATATCCAAAGCTGCAATTGCAGATTTGGGAGTATACAACCGAGCGTATTGTGCATGAGCTGAAAGTTGGTCTTTTAGACTGTGGCGTGCTGTCGACACCATTAAATGACCCGGGCATATTAGAGTCGCCTTTATTTTATGAGAATTTTGTCGCTTATATTTCTGAAAATAGCCCTTTATTTTCCAAGAAAGTGCTGAGTGGGGATGATATTGCTGACGATAAGCTGTGGCTGCTCAATGAAGGACATTGTATGCGTGGACAAGTACTCAATATTTGTCATCATAAACATAATCAGGATCTCTCTGGGCGTTTTGAATATTACACAGGCAGTGTGGAAACACTTAAACGCATGGTGGATATCAATGATGGTATAACAATCTTACCCGAGCTTTCGATTTCAGATTATGTGGATGAGCAACTGGATAAGATCCGGTATTTCAAATCACCGGAGCCTGTGCGCGAGATCTCTTTGGTTACGACACAGAATTATGTGAAGCGACATGCGATCCAGGCGTTGGAAAAAGAAATATTAGCAGTGGTACCCGATAAATTCAAAACAAAAAAGAAAAAGGAAGTGTTGAGCTTTCAATAAGAAGACATGACAAATCTCAGTGTACGTTTTTTTAAGAAGATAGATCAGATTAATCAGTGGCGGATGAAAAAAGTTTCTAACCGGAACTTTATTATTCTCTTGGCCTTTTTAGTCGGTATTGTTGGTGGTCTGATGGCGTCTGTATTAAAAAGACTGACGCATTTTATTGCGGCTACGATTCAGGATGACATTGACTGGAAGGTTAAATATTCTGTTTATTTGATTTTTCCTTTAATCGGGATATTGCTGAGTGTGTTTTTTGTTCGGAAATTTCTGAAGGGCAAGAAGATGGAACACGGTATTACGCCGATTATCTATGCCATCAGTCGTAAGGGGAGCCGATTGGATCCAAGTAATATCTATTCGCAGGTTGTCACTTCGGCGATCACTGTTGGTTTTGGAGGGTCTTGTGGATTGGAAGCCCCGGTTGCTTTAGGGGGCTCGTCAATTGGTTCTAATATTGCCCGTTTTTTTGGTCTGCAATACAAAGAAGTCACCATGCTTTTAGCCTGTGGGGCGGCGGCAGGAATTTCTGGTGCGTTTAATAGCCCCTTGGCGGGAATGATCTTTGCCATTGAGATATTGCTTCCAGAATTCTCCATTCCAGTTTTTATTCCACTTTTGATCTCTTCGGCGCTCGCTGCGGTGGTATCACGTCTCCTATACAGTGAACCGCTATTCAGTACATTTAATTCGGACTGGCAGGTCTCTGCTTTGTTGTTTTATTTATTACTGGCGGTATTGATCGGTTTGTATACGATCTATTTTGCCCGTGTCTCTAATACGGTAGGAAAGTGGTTTTCTAAAATAAAGAATCCTTACAGCAAAGTTTGGGTAAGCGGAATATCCTTGGGTCTAATGATTTTTGTATTTCCCGCACTCTACGGTGAAGGCTATATCACGATCCAGCAGATTTTGAATGGACAATTTAACGCGATCGTAAAAAATAGCTTGTTTTCTGATTATAAAGATATGGGATTAGTGGTGCTGGGCTATACTATTTTGACCTTATTTGGGAAATCTTTTGCGGCATTATTTACGTTAAATGGTGGCGGGAACGGCGGTGTATTTGGGCCTAGTCTAGTGATGGGCGGGCTATTGGGCTTTGCTTTTTCCTATGGGGTCAACCTGACTGGAATCGCTGAATTAAATGTGCCAAATTTTGTGGTTGCTGGAATGGCGGGAGCATTAAGTGGTATTATGCATGCCCCATTGACGGGTATCTTCTTAATCGCAGAAGTGACAGGAGGCTACACCTTAATGGTTCCTTTGATGCTGGTCTGTTCAATTTCTTACCTGATCAATCGTGCTGTCTTAAAATACTCCATCTATACGAAAGTATTGGCCGAATCAGGCGATTTGATTTCTTATGAAGACAAGGATCGTTCGGTGCTGAGTATGATGCGGATTAAATATGTTCTGGAAACCAATTTTGTGATCTTGCGACCCGACGAAACGCCTAAGAGTAGACAGTCGGATATTATTCATAGCAAACGCAATATTTTTCCGGTGGTGAGCTATGAAGGTAAATTTATGGGGCTCCTCTATAGTGAGTTTCTGTTTTCTGTCTTGTTGGGAGAAGTAGATGGGGGAGATACTCCATTTGAGAAATTGGCGCAGAAACCAAATGATACCGTTGGAATAAACGAGAACATGGAAATTGTCATGGCTAAGATGAACAAGGATGACACTTGGATATTGCCTGTGCTTGGGGATGAAAATAAATACATGGGTTTTGTCTCCAAGTCCAGTGTTTTTAATAAATACCGTGCATTACTTATCCGTCAGGGACACTATCTAGAATAAATTAGTATCGTTGTAATAGGGGGCGACATGAGGATATCTCGTTGCGCCGCCCAAAATAAATCTATGCTTAGTAGCGGGTAACCTGAATTATCCGCGCATTGCCATAATTTTTGTTACGTATTTTCCGATGATATCGAATTCAAGATTGACAGTTGTGCCTACTTCGACCTGTTGAAGATTGGTGTGTTCGAGGGTATACGGAATGATCGCTACGGAAAACTGATCATCGCGGGAATTTAAAACTGTCAAGCTAATACCATTAACAGTGATGGATCCTTTTTCCACCGTAATATTTTGTTTGGATGGATCATACTGAAAGGTAAAAATAAAACTACCGTTTTCATCTGTCTTCTTGATGCAAGTTGCGATCTGATCAACATGCCCCTGAACAATATGTCCGTCAAATCTTCCGCCAGCTAAAGTACAACGTTCAATGTTAATCAGATCTCCAGCTTTCAATTCTGCCAGATTAGTTTTTTGCAAGGTTTCGTCGATCGCTGTCACCTTATGTACCTGATCATCCAATCCAACTACTGTCAGGCAGACGCCATTGTGGCTTACACTCTGATCTATTTTAAATTCATTGGAGATCGGGGAGCTAACATAAAAGTGGATGTTGCTTTTTTCATGTTCGATACGCTCTATTTTTCCTAAGGTTTCTATAATTCCGGTAAACATGCAATAAAATTTTTGATTGGATCAAAGTTACTAAATAATCAAAGGAAACCTTGTTTTAACAAATAAAATAGACGCATGGATGACAGAATAATCTATTGTAAATATAATTCATGACCGAGATAAATACTGTAATAGAAACTGCATTAATATGGTATGATAAAAAAAAATCCGTTACAAATAGCAAAAAGATTGTGTGTATATTGTACACTTACTATTCCTTTTGTGACAGCTATGCTAAAGCAAATTTATGGGAGTTGAAAAAAAATATTACAAAATTTTTGTTTATATCATTAGAAGCACTATCTTTGTCATAGGTTTAGGTTGATTGCCTCTAACAAAGAGGTATTTATAAAAGCTTAGCAGGTCGCCCGACCGGATGCTAAGCTTTTTTTATTTTAAAATAAAGTATTGTTTTATAGATGATTAGGGTGTCGTTATCTATTCAACTGCGGTTTTTACACAGAAAGTTGTGTTCACCCTATTAGGGAAAGGGCGACTTATTCGCTTATTTATTTTTTTGTTCTCCTTCCAATAACTGCTTCAATTCCGTCACCTTTTCAGGATACTCGGTTGCAACATTGTTTTTTTCTCCAATATCATTTTTTAGGTCGTACAATTGATCTTCGGGATGATTTCCAGTTTCGGTATCTGTCAATTTCATATATGGAGTACCTTTGCTTGGGGCAATATATTTCCAGTCATCCTTGACGATTGCCAATGTTTGCGCATGCTGGACCAGGGTGCTGCGTCCTTTGAGATCTTCTCCTGTCAAGGTTTTCAATAAGGCCTTACTATCCTTTGCTTCATCAGTTTTTAATTTCACGCCCAATAGTTGTGCGCATGTTGCCAATAGGTCCATTTGGCTGATCAGCGCATTGGAAACCTTGCCTTTGGCTATCCCTTTTCCAGTAACGATAAATGGTACACGCGTACCACCTTCAAAGATGCTATATTTGCCACCCCGTAGTGGTCCTGCCGGCAGGTGCCCATTGAGCTGTGTCACAGCACCGTCCAGATATCCGTCATCCAATACAGGACCATTGTCACTACTAAAGATAATAATGGTGTTTTTTTCCATTCCCAACAGCTGTAGATTTTGTTGAATTTGGCCGACAGTCCAGTCCAATTGAAGGATTGCATCCCCACGATAACCAAGCTTACTTTTGCCTCTAAATTGCGTTGCTGGCATGCGCGGAACATGGGGTTCGGTCAAACAGAAGTAGAGGAAAAAAGGTTTATCTTGATGTTGTGAAATAAAATCTTTTGCTTTATGCAGAAATGTTGTGGAAAGCTCTTCGTCCACCCAGCGAGCACGTGTGCCACCCGTCATATAGCCAATTCGTCCGATGCCGTTGATAATGGTTTGATCGTGTCCTTGCCCAGGGGAGGACTGCATTTTGAGCAATTCGGGATGCTCTTTACCAGTAGGATCACTGCCTATTTTTTTTTCATAATCGACAAGGATGGGATCCTTTGCTTCCACTGCGACAACCTGCTCATTTTCTAAAAATACGGTCGGAACACGATCGGCTGTAGCTGGAAAGATAAAAGAATAATCAAAACCAACATCGTTAGGACCAGGTTTGATTGCTGCATTCCAGTCTTTTTTAATCTCACTTCCTAACCCCAAGTGCCATTTACCGACAATTGCTGTTGCGTAGCCTGCATTTTTAAATACCTTTGGCAGGGTAATTTTGTCTGTCGGTACTATCAGTTTAGCATCCCCCGGCAAGATACCTGTTCCTTCCTGGCGCCAAGGATAGGTACCTGTCATCAAAGCAAAGCGGGATGGGGTACAGGTAGACGAAGTACTATGTGCATTGGTAAAGCGTGTACCGGCTTGGGCCAATTTATCCAAATGCGGAGTTTCAATCTGTTTGGCACCATAACTGCTCAAATCGCCAAAACCAAGATCATCCGCGTAGATATAGATGATGTTCGGCTTGTTTAGTATTTGGGCTAGAGAAGTCAGTGGTACCGTTACCGCTAGACTAGCGGTAGGTAGGATGATAAGAGATAGGGTCTTTTTCATATTATGCACATACGTTGATTGGGCGTCGCGATCCTATTGACGACGCCCAATATACTATTTTAAATTTGGATTGATATCAAATTTCACTTTGAGAAATTGGTCAAATGATTGGCCTAATCGCCCTTAAGAATTATGTCTTCTTTTGCGGGAGGATAAAGAAGCTTCATCTGCTAGTCTTGAATAAGATATTGGTTCCTTTGTGTTTATTTTCGAAGATTGATAACGGTTACTGCAAGCAAGATAAGGAATATCCCGGCCCACTGAATTCCGGAAACATTCTCGTGCAGTAATAAAACTGCGGAGATGGTGGATACAGGAATCTCCAGACTCGAAATTATATTTCCCAAAGCGATACCGGTCTTAGGAATACCCCGTGTAAAAAATAAGGGGGGTAGAACTGTGCCAAATAGGGCGATGAGTATCCCCCACGGCAGGGCCTCCAGTGTCATCTGCTGGACGATATGAATGTTCCAAAATACAATGATCAAGAGAAGCCCACCAAGTACTAAAAACTGACTCCGGACTGGACTCGGTAACTTATTAGCAATGTTACTGGACGAAAAAATGGCAACGGCATAACTGATGCCAGCTCCAAATCCCAATAATATACCTCTTGCATCCAAATCCTTTGTTGCTGCAAAGATATTGGTTGAAAGCGCAGTTCCCAATAAGACGATAATGACACCCGTTATCTTCGCCCTTGATGGAATTTGCCTTCTGATGAACGCCTCCACAATTAAACTTATCCAAATGGATTGCATGAGTAGAATAATTCCCACAGATACAGGGATGTATTGTATCGCAAGGTAATACAATGTTGACGTCAAACCCAAGGATGTTCCCCAGGCAGTTAGTTTTAATTTTACAGTCAAGCTTACCTGTTGCTGTTGTTGTGGTTTCGACAAGTAATTGAGCCCCAGCAAAAACAAGAAGCCTATCAAAAATTGCAGAAAAGTCAATACACTGGTACTTATCCCCAGTTGATTGGCATATTTGACCAAAGTAGCGAGCAGGCCATAGCTGCAGGCGCCAGTGGCGACGTAAAGAATAGATTTATAATCCTTCATGGCGAAAATAATTTTGAAATAAGACCAATTGATTGATCAACGATTTACGCCAGTAAGCGGTATCGTGTCCTCCCGGAGACTCGATATAGAGGTGTTCGATATTTTTAATCGTTAACAGTTTATGTAGGGATCGGTTCATTTCTAGCATTTGAGTGTCTTCAGTTCCACAATCCAGGATATAGCGCTGTCGACTATAGATCATTTTATCCACATTGTCATAGATTCGAAAACTTTGAGACAAATTTTTTAACTCCCCGAGAACCTTATCCACCTGATAGCCTTGATATCCTTTACCAAAACGGTCGAAATCAATTGCTCCACAGGAACTGCCAACAATGGAAAAAATTTGGGAGTAGGCAATCCCAATATGCAATGCACCATATCCTCCCATACTCCATCCGAGCAAGCCTCTTGCAGCTTTATCTGCTTGGGTGGGAAAATGTTGATCGACATAACTGACCAGTTCTTCTCCGATAAAGGTTGTATATTGGCGCTGCTTATCCAAAGGACTATCTACATACCACGAGTTATAATTTCCGTCGGGAATAATATAAATCGTTTGGAATTCAATCGCTTTTTGGGACAGGTTTGGAATATCCTGTTCGATTGTCCTTGTGGGATTTCCACTATAGCCATGTAATATATAAATGGTTTTATAGCGTACATCTTTTTGGATATTAGGTGTAACGATGATAGCATCTATGTTTTTGTGCATCTTGGCACTGTAGACTTGCTGGTGGACGATCTGTTGGGCACTAACTGAGAAGAAGAGTGCCAATAAAAGAAAGGTAATTCCTGTTTTCATTGTTTGAGAATTTATTGTACACGGCAAAATTCTCAAGGATATTGTTAAAAAACATGTACAAATGTTGATGGAATTATTATTTTAATTCTTTACGAATACGACTCAGTTGGGTAGGTGTAACGCCCAGATAAGAGGCGATATGGTGTTGTTTGAGACGGTTAAAGAGTGATTGATTGCTGTAAAGTTCAAGATAGCGTTCTTTGGCAGACTCCCATTTCAAATTAATTTCAAGAGGTTCTTTTTTAACGACCCAATTTTTTTCAAGGTAGGCGATTTGGAAAAGTGCCAAGTCGTGATATTGTACTACCAGTTCACGGAAAAGCTTCGCGGAATACTGAATAAGCAGTACATCTTCGAGAGCTACAATGTTGAAATTACTTGGTTTCTCCTCTATGATTGCTGATGTGGATGCACAGAAGCTGTTTTCTTCAAAAAATAATTTATAAATGATATTTCCTTCTGTATCTAGCTTATAATAGCCTAATAATCCGTCGGATACAAAATAGTAATATCTTGCATAATCGCCAGCGCGCAAGATTAGCTCATTTTTTTTAAAGCTTTTGGTTTGAAAGATCTGTTTCAATGCTGCCATCGTCCGTTCACTTAGCGGAAAGTATTGGTTCATTTCGAATAGCAGCTTTTCCATCATTATTTTGTGTTAAATTCTATTTGCGCTGAGTATAGTACAAATTCAGTTCCATTGAGTCCAACAAAGACATACTTATTTAGATCGCCACGATAGCCAATGAACAGCGGGTACTGATGTATGCGTAAGGGATTATTGTAGCATTCTTCAATAGATGCATAGCGTGCTTTTAGAAGGATTTCATCTGTTTCTTTATTTTTTATTCCCTGGAGCTGCGTTTGTTCGTTTGTAAAATTCGTATAAGGTAGTGCCTTAAAGCTGGGATAATAGATGAGCCGTATCCCTTCGTCGATAAACGTTTTATTCTTTTCTTTAAAGTCGGCGATGGACTGATCGTCGGGGAACACAATTTGGCCTGTTTGATTGTCTTTGATGTGTTGAAATAAGGTTATTTCGTCCACCTTATCTATTGTATGTAATCTGGACTTTTGAAAGAGCTGAACGAGGGTTTCTCCGGGTTTGAAATCTGCTTCGTCATATTTATAAACCAGATCGCCTTTTTTGTTGATACGGTAACGTTCTCCTTTGTGTCGTACCCAAGCGTATTCCGCTGATCCATACTTTACAATTTCAGGTTTGTTGACGTGAAAAATCTGAAAATTGAAATCTTCTTCAAATAATTCTGCACTTTCGTAAACGGGAGAAAGTTTTATTTCGAGAACACTGTTACAGTATCCATATAAGCTATCATTTACCAATACCGGAATCAAATCGGGGTAGGACAAATTGTTTGGCATGGGCTTGGTCTGCGCATATGTAAACGCACAGGTCAGTGTGATCAAGAGTATAAAAACGTACCGCATCTGATTATCTTTTTTCTAATATATCAAATATACAGCAATGTAGCGGATCTGATATTCATGAAATCAGGGATTTTTAATCGGAGCTTCCTAGGATCAAACCTGGTCCTTCTTTCGAATTCGTATATTACCAAAACAAGAAAAGCTAATCTTGCGATTAGCTTTCTTTGTGATCCCGCTGGGATTCGAACCCAGGACCCATACATTAAAAGTGTATTGCTCTACCAGCTGAGCTACGGAATCGTACTTCTTTTTTTAAACTACCGTTCCTTGTTTGAAGTGATGCAAAGATAGGATTAATCTCTTTTTCTCACAACTATTTATATAATAAAAATGGGTTTAATGTGTTTAAACCTTCATTTTTAGCAGTTTATTTTTTTGTCATTATGATAGAAAGTCCCGATCTTCATCAGATAATTTGGACTTAGATTCCTGATTATCCTCTTCTAATTGATCAGATAATGCTGTATTTTCCCTTTGTTGTTTCTTTTTATCACCCTTTAATAAAAAAGCGAAGAGAATACCCATTACAAAAAAGGTGAGGAGGAGTTTCCATAACGCTATGTTGCCCTCTATAAAAAGGTCAATATTTACAGTTTGTGAATTCTTGACACAAACCAGCGTTACGATGACCGTCAGAAGTATTAAAAATATGTTGCGCATAATGATGATAAATATAAGTCATTAGGAATCGCGAATATAATTAATTATCTATTTTCAATGTTAACAAGCGGCTTTCTTTTGTTTAGTTTTTATCTATACCAATCGTTGCGCGGTTTAAGCGTAAGGAATTTAAAATCACCGAAACGGAACTAAAGCTCATTGCTGCTGCCGCTATCATCGGGGATAATAGGATACCAAAGCTTGGATAGAGAAGCCCTGCTGCCAATGGGATACCTAGAATATTATAAATGAAAGCAAAGCCTAAATTTTCTTTGATATTTCGAAGTAGTTTATGACTCAGTATTTTGGCTTTGGCAATGCCGGTTAGGTCGCCTTGCAATAAGGTCAGCGATGCACTTTGTATGGCTACATCTGTTCCTGTCCCCATTGCGATACCGATATCGGCCTGTGCAAGGGCTGGAGCGTCGTTAATGCCATCGCCAGCCATCGCAACAATATGTCCTTGCTCCTGTAAACGGTGTATCTCTTGTAATTTATCTTTTGGTAATGCATTTGCTTTGAAATGCTTGATCCCAACTTGCTCGGCGACTGATTTTGCCGTATGTGCGTTGTCTCCCGTGAGCATAATGACATCCACATCATGTTGGAGCAGGTACTGTATGGCCTGTTTGGAAGAGGCTTTAATCTGATCAGAAATGCTGAAATAGCCAAGTAAATCACCGCCTTTTGACAGATAAGAGACTGTTTTTCCATCGGATTGCGCCTGCGCTACAGTATTGCGTATCTCCTCGGGAATATCTATTTCCATACTTTCCATCAACAATTGGTTGCCTAGGGCAATCGGTTGATCGCTTAGCTCGCCTTTAATGCCTTGCCCGGCAATATTTTCGAAATTGGCAACCTGTTGTTCAACTTTATTTCCTTCTTTTTTTGCTCGTTTAATAATGGCCTGACCAAGTGGATGGGTACTGTTGCTATTTAACGAAGCTGCCAAAGACAGTATTTCGGAGATGCTGCTGATTCCTGTGGGTTGAATGTCATCAACGGCGGGCTTACCTTCGGTTATTGTTCCTGTTTTGTCCGTTAATACGACATCTACTTGGTTCATTTTTTCTAAGGCACTCGCATCTTTGATCAGAATGCCATTTTTGGCCCCCTTGCCGACCCCGACCATGACAGACATCGGTGTTGCCAGACCAAGGGCACAAGGACAGGCAACTATAAGAACAGCCAATGCGTTGGCAAATCCGTACGCTAATGATGGTGCAGGACCCCATATCCACCAGACAAAGAATGTCAACAATGCGATAACGATCACTATTGGAACAAATATTTCAGAGACTTTATCCGTAAGACGTTGTATCGGTGCTTTACTTCGACTGGCATCATTGACCATCTGGATGATCTGAGCCAATAGGGTGTCTGAGCCGATGCGTTCGGCTTTCATCAAAAAAAGCCGTTCACCGTTGATCGTACCTGAGCTTACTTTGTCGCCTTCCTGTTTTTCGACAGGCAGGGGTTCACCTGTCAACATAGATTCGTCAATATTCGTTGTACCATTTGTGATCTGACCGTCTACAGGTATTTTATCTCCGGGTTTGACTTTCAGGGTGTCTCCAATCTGAATCTGATCAACTCCAATTTTTACGTCAACACCATTTTCGACCCGGGTAGCGTCCGATGGGCTAAGTTTAATGAGTTCTTTGATCGCTGAATTGGTCTTTGAATGTGCCTTGGCTTCCATCACCTGACCTAGAAGTACTAAGGTTAAAATGACTGTGACCGACTCGAAATACAGGGCAATATAACCATGATGATTTTTTAGGTCAGTAGGGAAGATCTGGGGAAAGAATAAACCTACAAGACTATAGAGAAATGCCGCACCCGCTCCAAGGGCGATCAGGCTGAACATATTTAAACGCCAGGTTTTAAAAGAAACCCAGCCACGCTGAAAAAATGACCAGCAGGTATAGAAAACGACGGGTAGGGATAATAATAATTGTATCCAACCGGACAAATCTGGCGGTATAATTTTACCAATGGGATTACCCGGAAGCATTTCCCCCATGGAGAGAACAAATATTGGAACTGTAAACAAAATAGACAGCCACAGTTTCAGGCGGAGATCTTTATATGTCCGGTCCTCTTCGTGGTCGTTTCCACCAGCAATTGGAACAAGATCCATACCGCAGATCGGGCAACTTCCAGGCTGGTCCCGGACAATTTCGGCATGCATCGGACAGGTATATTGTGTTATTTTGTTCAATTCAGGAATTTTTTCAAGATTCATTCCGCAAACCGGACAGCTGCCCGGTTGATCATAAACTTTGTCGCCTTCACAGTGCATCGGGCAATAGTATTTTCCTGCAGAACCCGTATGTTGCTGCTTGGACACTGCGGCAACGGACTGTTCATTGTGCTGATGCATATGCCCATGATGATCGTGCTCCTGTGTGGAAGATCCATGCTTGGGGTGATGATTATGATCCTCTGCGGTGGTATGTCGCCGCTGTTCAGGCTCCATTGTTTTGTTTGCAGCAGAACTTCCGAAATGATCCGAATGGCCTGTATGGCTATGCTGTTGTTCACTTCGAATCTGTTCGACTGGTACGAGATACATGCCGCAAACGGGGCAACGTCCTGGTAGGTCATATGTTTTCTCTCCTTCGCAGTGCATCGGACAATAGTACTTGCCTGTGGGGGACAGCGCTGAGGATCTAGCTGTATGTAAGGAAAGTTTTGGCTCGCTTTGTTCGCTGATTTGGTAGTTACCCAATCTAGATAGCATCCCTTGGATCTGATCTGCTGAAATTTCCTGCTCAGATTCTATCGTCAACAATGGTGGATCTAGCGAGACCTTAGCTTGGGCTTCGGGAAGCTGATTAATCGCGTTTTCAATGGTCGTTCTGCATCCATCACAGGACATGCCTGAAAGTTTATATTGGTATTGCATAGCATTTTATTATACAATAAATTTAAGGCTTATCGCTCGGCTAATGTTGTACTTTTACAATGTTTTTTTGTAATATTTCCATCCGCTGATCCATCATTACGATAAGAAAATCAGTGTATTGGATCACCAATTGCCGTGATGCACCATGTGGAATAAACAAACAAATGGAGTTATTTGTTTCCCAACAATTAGACCTGTTGCAAATGCAAAAAGCGGAGATGGGATAAATTTGACGCAAAAAATTGTGCGTGGATGAGTTAATATGATGTTCTTTTTTGGTAAAATGATCCCTCAGGAAAGTAGCATGGCTTCGGGATGTTTTATTAAGCGTTGTATGGTTAATTGATTATCGAGCAAAGCCTCGTAAAAAGGAGCAGGAACCAATATTTTAAAAGTCTTGCGTGCTGTTTTAACGAAAAAAAGTGCCCCATGAATAACTTGCTTATCATCAATGATCAAGGTATGTTGTGTAACGGGCTGAGTACTTAGTTTTTCCTTTTCAACGAGCTGTATAAGTTGTTGCATTGTATCAATATATTTTGCTAAAATTACCAAATACTTATCATTTTTTGTTTTTTTTTATTTCTGAGGATTTAGAAGATATCTACTTCTTTTACCGCTTTGTTATCTTTTTGTAGTTAATAATCGTTTTAGCAGAAGGAAGTTTTCAACGATATGCGCAATCGATTGCGTATTTTATGAGCTAAAGTTTAGCTGGACAGGGAGATAGCTTTGCTAAAATCTATTTTACTTTTTTAGCTTTGTACAACAAAAAATATCCAATAAACACTATTATGAGTGGTATAACAACACTAGGACAATTTATTATTGAAAAACAAGCCGATTTTCCATATGCAAAAGGTGAGCTGTCTAGGCTCTTGCGTGATATCGGTATAGCAGCAAAGATTGTTAACAGAGAAGTCAACAAGGCTGGATTGGTTGATATTTTGGGGGATTCAGGGCAGATTAATGTGCAGGGAGAGGGACAGAAGAAGTTGGATGTGTATGCCGATGAGCAATTTATTAAAGCACTGCAAAGTGGTGGAGAATGCTGTGTCGTTGCCTCGGAGGAACATGAAAATCCAGTTTATATGCAATCTGGGGTTTCAAAAAACGCAAAGTATATTGTTTGTATAGATCCATTGGACGGTTCGAGTAATATCGATGTTAATGTCTCTGTAGGGACAATTTTTTCTATTTATCGCAGGCTTTCGGATACAGGTGTGTCATGTAATAGCAACGATATCCTGCAACACGGAACCCAGCAAGTTGCCGCAGGATATGTCATTTATGGAAGCTCAACCATGTTGGTATATACAACGGGCAAAGGGGTGAATGGTTTTACTTTAGATCCTTCCATCGGGGAATTCTGCCTGTCTCATCCCGATATGAAGATTCCTGAAGCGGGGAATATTTATTCGATCAATGAGGGAAATTACTCCAAATTCCCCAACGGTGTCAAACAATATATCAAATACTGTCAAATGGAAGACGCAGCTACCCAACGTCCCTATGCATCGCGTTATATTGGGTCGATGGTTGCTGACATTCATCGCAATTTGCTGAAAGGGGGGATCTTTCTTTATCCGACGACTTCAGCACACCCGAACGGGAAATTACGATTAATGTACGAATGTAATCCAATAGCGTTTATTATTGAACAAGCAGGAGGGAGGGCGACGAATGGATACCAACGTATTTTAGATATTGAACCCAAGACACTACACCAACGAACAGCGGCATTTTTAGGGAATACGGCAATGGTGAAACTCCTTGAGGATTTCCTTCTAAAACATCAGTAATTCATTATGTAGTGATTCGATGACAGGGAAGATTCGTTTGCCAATAAGAATTATTTATATTTGTTCCAGAAAATGGCTTCATTATTGCGAAGCCATTTCTTTTTTCATTATTTGTAGTATGTCACGTTTTTTAGTTTTTATTTCCTTCGTTTCAATAGTATTTTTTTCTTGCAAAGAGAATCCGCCCACTTATGGTGATGTGCTCGCACAAGGTTTTGAACAAAAATCTTATAAGGAGTTTGATACAACAGCCTATGTGAAGGTGTTTCAGGAAGTGTATGGTAAACAGAAAGGCAACCTGCATAACCCGAGCTGGATGAAGAAATTGTCTGATTCTACTGCAGGAATGACTTTAATCGCGGAACATCTATTTGACGGAAGCATTGATACCCTATTGAGTTATTTTGAACAAAGTGAAGAACATGGGATACGTAGCAGTTACTTCCACACTGCGGAGATAAAAGAGACGTTATTTTCGCTGCGCAAACTGCAACCAAAGGATGTCGCTGAGTCCTATCCGCTTTTAGCCAAGCTCGATCTTTTGGGTACAGATGGTTTTGTGGCTTATGTCAGCAGTATGAAATACGGTGTGGTTAATCCGAAGCGTCTGTACGGAAGATATTTTGTGCCGCAAAATCGCATGAATTATGCAAAGGTGATTCACATGCTGGACAGTGTGCAGATGGGCCCCTTGATGGCTAATATTCAGCCGAAAAATCAGTATTACATTCAATTTCAGCGTTTGTTGGAAAATGGTAATCTGGATAACACACAAAGGATTAACGTACTGATGGTACTGGAAAAATTACGCTGGATGGGGACGTCTTTTCCGGAGAAATATGTTTTTGTCAATATTCCTGAACAACGCTTACATATTATGGAAGATGGTAAAACCAGTCAATTGATGAACGTATGTGTTGGTGAAACTGCTAACCCTGCCTATACGCGCAAAGGTGAAAACCACGAAACCCCGGTCATGCAAGGTATTCTGGATGCGATGCAGATCAACCCGGTTTGGAATATCCCGAGCAGTATTGTAAAAAAAGAATTATTGGCCAGTGTAAGGAATAATCCAAATTATTTGGCCTCGCGTAATATGGTGGCTTACTATAAGGGAAAGCAGGTTGATCCAAGTACGGTAGATTGGCATGCGGATTCGGTTGAGAAATTCCGTTTTAAGCAAAATCCGGGATCAGATAATTCTTTGGGGAATGTGAAATTTCTATTTGAAAATGCTTATTCGATCTACCTCCATGATACACCTGCCAAACAAATGTTTGGGCAGACCAACCGTGCTGTGAGTCACGGCTGTGTACGTGTTGAAAAACCCGTAGACTTGGCAAGCTACTTGGTGAATAACGAGAAGCAAGCCGAGAAGATCGCAAAAGAAATTACAACTGACTCCATTTCCAAATCGCGGTGGGTAACGTTGAAACGTCAGATGCCTGTATACCTTACTTATTATACTACTTGGCTTGATGATGACGGTAAAATCGTTTCTTACCCTGATATTTATGGCTATGATCCGCGTCTGAAAGATGCATTGAAGAAATATTGGGCAAATTAATATTCAGAATTATAAGCCAAGGCTAAACGTATAAAAGGATAATCTTTATTCACTTTGTCATGGTCCCGGTAACGACCTTCCAGCCTGAAATATCCTGAATAGAGATTAATACCAAAGTTTTTCCAGATCCGTACCGAAGCGCTGGTTGATACAGTATGAAGATAATGATGGGATTTATTGCCACTGATAGTTACAAAATAACCGCCACGGTAGTCTATTCCAAATTTAAAGCGATTAAGCGTACTTAATGTTGCTGCGGTACGCACATCCATTCCGGGACCATAATCATAGGTACGGCTTTCTCCAAAATGAAGATATGGATCAGGTACCGCTGCCAGAACTACTGGTCCACCCCCCAAGATAGTAGTCAGTTTGGTGTGTTTACCGATGTTAAAATTGGAAAAAACATTGTAATTGATGCTTTGCGATCCATAGTAGAAAGCCTCATTACGCAAGAAATCAAAGTGAGCTGATACAATACCACGATGTGTGCCGGTTAAATCGGATAATACACGATTCCCATAAAGGGAGGCATATATGTTGACAGCATTTACGATTGAGCTGTCATCAGATCCAATTTCAAGATTGAGGATAAAGTCGTTAAAAGGTTTCTTTCTGTCGACATTTTCGTTGTTATAAATCAGTTTAATGCGGGCATAGATATCATTCTTTCCCCGGCTGATGACATTATGCTCTTTGGCATCAAATCTTCGAATACCTAATTCGACTTCTGTATGAACCTGAGAGCTATCGATGACGATGCCTTTCGCTGTATTTCCCCAACGGCCGTCAAGCAGACGGTTTAAGCCGTTGATCGGATTGATCAACATCGCTAATATTTCTTTTTTATTTCGCTGTCCTTTCGTGAGGCTCGGTCTGGCAAGAATATGATGTGAAAGGCGGTGTGTCATCTCGCCGAGAATCGTTCCGCCAAAACTGGTATTAATAATATCGTTGACCGAAGGTGGTTCTGTCTCGCCTGCTGTCTCCCATATGTAGCTCCCTGCCACAGTCGCTATTGAGGACTGCCAGAAGCTAAAGTTGTTGGATCGGAATGAATTGAAATAGAACTGCCCGTGGTAGGGATGGGCGATTTGATTGGTAGCGAAGAGATTATCGTCCCAAGTCCAGGCCGAAAACTTTAAATGGCTGAAGAAATTTTTGAAAGAAATATGAGAGACTGGATCTTTTCGAATGAAATAATTGACCGAGGCCGGTATAGCTTGAATAGAAAACCATTCTATTCCGGCGCGTAGAAAGTTTTTCTTTTGAAAATTTAAGGTACTGTCGGATAATTTGGCATGAATCTGATCGGAAATCCATTTTGCCTGTTGTCTCGACACAGCGATACTATCTCTTGAATTTGTGTTCCTGATGAGCTGATTGACACTATCTGCTGATGATTTTAGGCACATCCTACCAAGCCTATGTGCTGTATCTCTGATTGTATATTGAACGTTATTTTGATTCGTTTGAATAGTGGCCATCGCTGGAAAATAGGAAAAGATCAATGCACAAAAAAAGGTCTTAAATACATTCAAAAGTAAAAATAAAATAGAACAATAAGGCCTTAGGTATAGTTTCATATCGGTCAATATGCTGTTTTGCAATAAGAGTTGTACTGAATAACAAATATATGGTAAAACTGTTTTTACGATTGCGATTCTTTCTCCCTTTAGCAACCTGCAAGTTGCTGATATACGGTATGGATTGTTACCTTTGCAACGTTTTATAATGTTCAACTGATTTCAATATGAACAATACCTTTGAATTTTTTAACATACGGTCCGTCAATTTTAAAAACGAACTTTTTGCTGGCTTGACGGTAGCCATGACGATGATACCTGAATCCCTTTCATTTGCGATACTAGCTGGTTTGCCACCCTTAACGGGCCTTTACGCTGCCTTCTTAATGGGACTCGTGACTGCTATTTTTGGGGGAAGGCCGGGTATGGTATCTGGTGGAGCTGGGGCAACTATCGTTGTTCTGATGGCGCTTGCAGCAAGTCATGGTATTGACTATCTTTTTGCGGCAGTGATCTTGGCGGGCATACTACAATTTTTTGTTGGTCTTTTCAAATGGGGAAAATTTGTCCGTTTGATCCCACAACCTGTTATGTACGGCTTTTTGAATGGGTTAGCCATTATTATTTTTATGGCGCAGGTTGTACAATTTAAGGCGAGCAACGGAACGGATATGGTCTGGATGTCGGGGTCGACTTTATATATTATGGGGGGGCTTACCTTATTGACAATGCTGATTGTTATCGGTTTTCCTCGGATCACAAAGGCGGTTCCCGCTTCATTAATTGCTATTTTGGTTGTTTTTGGTCTGGTATCATTACTAGGTATCGAAACGAAGAAAGTGGTGGATATAGCATCGGTAAGCGGATCACTCCCTCACTTTCATTTGCCCAATATCCCCTGGAGCTGGGACACATTGCAATTAATCTTCCCATATTCCTTGGTCATGGCGGGAGTAGGACTTGTTGAATCGCTTTTGACTCTTAATATGGTCGACGAAATCACTGCTAGTAAAGGAAATGCTAACCGTGAATCCATTGCGCAAGGGCTGGCAAATGCAATCAATGGATTTTTTGGTGGAATGGGTGGTTGTGCGATGGTGGCACAGACCTTGGTTAATTTGAATGCAGGTGCAAGGACGCGGTTATCCGCTTTTATAGGCGCAATGACAATTTTATTGATTATACTGGTCGGCGCACCTTTTATTGAGCAAATCCCCATGGCAGCACTTGTCGGTGTGATGATGATGGTCGCTATTGGCACTTTTCAATGGGTGAGTTTTCGGATTATCAATAAGTTCCCGAAACCGGATATTTTCGTTGGTATTCTTGTTGCCGGTATAACAGTGCTCTTGCACAACTTAGCTTTGGCTGTGCTTGTCGGTGTCGTAGTTTCTGCATTGGTCTTTGCCTGGGATAATGCGAAGCGTATACGGGCGAGAAAATATGTTGACCTAGAAGGTATAAAACATTATGAAATATATGGACCATTGTTTTTCGGGTCCACAGCAAATTTTTTGGATAAGTTTGATATTCAGGAGGATCCTGATCATATCATTGTGGACTTTAAAGAAAGTAGGGTCGTGGATATGTCTGCTGTGGATGCGCTAAATAAAATTACGGAGCGTTATGCTTCGCGACAGAAGAAAGTGGAACTGTGGCATCTCAGTGAAGATTGTCGCTCCCTCCTCAAAAACGCAACGGGAATTGCTGTCGTTAATATTAAGGATGACCCAACTTATCAGGTCATGCCCGGAAAATAGATTATTTCTTCCTTAACTCGATAAAAAGCTCAGTTCCTTGTCGTTGCGGTATACTATTGAAACAGGTCTCCATTTTTAAAATATCAAAGCTTGAAAGAAACAAATGCTGATATTCAGATTTGTTTCCACCGAATGGAGGGCCCTGTACAGGAAATTCTCTATCGAACAATAGACCTGCGAGAATACCGCGCGGTTGGAGCAGCGAAGCTATTTTGCTACTGTAGTTTTCCCGTAGGGCAGGATCCAACGCACAGAAAAAGGTCTGCTCCAAAATATAATCATATTGTTGTTCATGCTGAAAAAAATCCTGACAGATAATCTGAAGCTGCGGAATTTCACCCAATGCTTTTTGAACTTGATCAACTAATGTCGGCGCAATATCAAGCAAGGTGATATCTTCAAAACCTTTCTCCAGAAGTGCCTTGGCTTCGTGCGCGTTGCCACAACCGGGAATTAAAATAGATGCATCTTTGGGAATTACGGTTTCTGCATACTTTATAATCGGCGGTGATGCATAACCAATATCCCATCCGATCTCCATGTTCTGATAGCGACTGTCCCAATAATCTTTATTCAAATCCAATATGTCCATAGCAACTTACACCTGTTAAAAGAAAGTGGATACAATTTAAGGAAATCTTGTGTTACATGTTGTTATTTTAATTTTTTACTGGAAAAATGTTTCGATAACGTCAATGAAGAGCTGTTGAGAGAGGTGAAAATAACACGCTTTATTGCAGCTTTTTAACGTTTTGTTTGTCCTGTCGTAAAACAAAAAAATAACTTTCGGATTTATATAAAGTATTATTTCAACTAAAGACCATTAGTGATATGTTACTCAATAGGAGAATTTCGGTTTCATACTTTTTAAAGGCCATTCAGACAGATCTGATTCGAATAGTTTTTTTCGGCTGCTTGGTCGGGCTGCTGGCGAAGCATAAAGATTTTTTGACACTGCAGATTCCATTGTCATTAATTGCGATTGTAGGAACAGCAATATCGCTTCTGTTAGCATTTCGAACTGCACAATCTTATGATAGGTGGTGGGAAGCACGTATTGTATGGGGAGCAATTGTCAACGATTCGCGTAGTTTAATACGTCTTCTGCAAACTTTTATTACCAGAGATCAGGACATACACCTAAAAATGTTTGTCGAAAGGCAGATTATATGGAATTATGCCTTGAGCGAATCATTGCGAAAAGAATCCCATTCAAAACGGGTAGGAGAATATTTGGAAAGTTATCAGATCAATGATACAAATGTGGCTTACGGAATTTTAATTGCCCATGCAAAGCATTTACGTTTATTGGCCCAAGAGGGGTTGATTACTGAATTTAGACAAGTTGCTGTGGATGAGATTTTAACACGATTTTCTGATTCAATGGGGCGTTGCGAACGGATAAAAAGCACAGTTTTTCCGGTGTCCTATGGTAAGTTGATCCATTTCTTGATTTATTTATTTGCGCTCTTATTACCCTTTAGCCTGAATGATGATGTAATCTTGGTAAAAATGATGCTGACGATCGGTATCCCGATTATATTTATCATCATTGAACGCACGGCGATCTTGATGCAGGATCCTTTTGAAAATAAACCAATGGATACGCCGATGACAGCGATCTGTCAGACTATTGAGATGAATTTGTTGGAGGCTATTGGTGAACCTACGCAAAAGCCAACTACACCTGCGGAGGAATATTATTACATTCTTTAACTGGTCCGCTACAAATTTTATCACTACACGTTTTTAAAACCGATAGCTTTATAACAGGACTAACTTATCCTGCTGTCTGTCCGGTTATAAAGTTTTCGTATCTGAACTATTTTCGTTTGATCGGGCCTATTTTTTATTTATTCCACTTGACTTTGCTGTTTCCTAGATTCTTTCCGTTGCGTCTACCGAGATGCCCAACGGACTCTGGGAGCTTTTGAAATCTCTGGTACGGAACCGAAAAATCATGAAAATGGTCATATTGTAAAGGGAACAGCGCGAATTGTAAATAAATTCATTTTTTGTGTTGCAAACGTATTAGTTTTATACCTATAAAATGGAACGGCACTTACAGACTCAGGCATACAACTTTGACCGGGTACTTCGATATAGCTTATATGCGGCTTTAATTTTCTTTGTGATCATGCTCGTTAGCACACTACTAATTCGCAATATTCATCCTTTATGGAATGCAGTTGTAGTCATAGGTTTCCCGTATTCATTATTTGTATCAAAAATAAAATCCAGAGCAGATGATATGATTTTTGAGGAAAACCAAATCATTGTGAGCGGGAAAAACATTGCTATTCAAGATATTGAATTCTTTCGCATATTTGATTCTTTAAGGTTATATTTTGTATTGCGAATAACAAAAACAGGTCAGCAGTATATTCACTACCTTCCAGTTTCGGCAAAGCAAGATCTGGAAAACTATTTTGAAAAAGAGAGGATAAGGAGCAGGAAGGGATCTTTTG
>JAQZAZ010000159.1 GCA_029239355.1 Sphingobacterium sp. | reverse complement strand
CAGGCTCGTTACCTTCCATTACGGCAACACATGAGTTTGTAGTACCTAAGTCAATTCCTATAATTTTAGACATATCTTGTATTTTAATTTTTTACTTAATAAATTCTAACACTCTATTATCAACCCTTATGCCAATCCGAATGTTTTGTAAAAAAATCACTATTTGTCATCAATTTGTCCTTAGGTACTGCCAAACTGACATTTTCAATAGACAAGTTGCTCCAAGATCCGTTTTTTTGCTGACTCATTTTGACGATTGTGTGGCATATATCTGCCAAATAGCGCCGAAAATTCCTCCAATTTCATCTGCTTTGATTTTTTATCCCGCCATTCTGTAGGAACAAGATGATTGCTGTAAGCGATATGAGTTGCCCAATATTGGATGTGCATCTCGGGGATAACCAAACCCAATATCATTCCTGGGAGGCCATGGCTCAAGGCTGGTCCGCCAGAAACTGGTATTTCCTCTGTGTAATAAGCGATTAAATACAGTGAGTCTTTGGTCGCTCCATTTACCCTTCGGCAATTGACTCCTGCGATCGTACGAAATTCTTCTGTAAAACGCCAGGTGATGCTATCCAAGGTTTCGGCGAGCAAATATTTCTCATCGATATCCAATTGGATATCAGCTGTCATGGCTTTTAAATCCTGAAAAAGTACTTTGCCGTTTTTGCTGGCACTACCTCTGAACATACCGCGTGGGTTTCTGCCACTACCCCGATTTCCTCCCTGATTTCTACCGCCTCTTCCAGCACCTGAGCTCATAGTCGCTGTCCGCATTTTACCGCCCTCGTTCGACTTCTCTGTAGCCGGGCTTTCCTCCGGCATAAGGACGGTCGCATTCTCATCGAAGTATAAATTCAATTTATCTGTGTGTGAGTCGGGCATCTTATCCAAATGTTCCATAAAACCCATGCCACGATCCATCATTTTTGAACTCATGTCATTGGATATTTGCCGCATCCGGGCTTTGGTATAAGTGACTTTGTCGAAGCTGATGGTTCCCCGGTTACCAAAATAGGCATATTGTGCCTGAAGAGATGGGGCCATTAGGCAAAGTATAGTGAGAATCAGATATGTTTTAATCATTGCTTTTTCCTAAATATTTATTGAAATCCCATTTGACACCGACTAGAAAATACCGTGTTAATACCTGTTGGATAGACTCCGAGTAGTTGGTATCACTGCCATTCCGACGTGTGTTGTTAAATGTATTGAAAAGATCAAAAGCCTTTAGGCTGATGGTCAGACTTTCATCTTTCAATACCTTTTTCTCCAGTTCTAAATTGGTATAAAATTGATTAATTGATTTTTTGTAGAGCTTGGTGGGGCCGGTATAGCTATAGTAAATGTTTGTCATGATGTTGAACTTCTTCGGTAGAAAATATTTAATATACCCCGAAGCGCCGCCTTCAAAGTTGGTCGAGTTATACTGCGTATTGATTGAGTTTTGCTGTGCATTGATACCTGCATTCAAGGAGATATCAAAATCAAAACCTTCCGAGTCCTGTTCATTCAAACTCGAGCCGAGATTGAATGAAGTGTTTTTCGAATTGTTTAGACGGAACTCGCCCAGGGACTGTTCACTTTCAAATTTTGTGAAGCTATAGCTATTGCTGTAGCGTACATTTGCGCTCTTATTGAAGTTAATCCGACGGTTGGCCACTGGCTGCATATGATTGATATTCAATCCGCCATTCCAGTTCGATTTGCCAGATAAATTTTCATAACTACTGATCTGGGCCGAATTTTCGAGCACTGTTATTTTGTTAACAATTGGGTTATTGACAAAAGAGAAGTTTCCGTTAATGTTAATATTGGTGCCTTTTAATAGGCTGAACGCATTATAGTTCGCGGAAATGTTATTGTTAACGGCACGTTTGAGGTCGGGGTTACCGATCTGTTGAAACAATGGATTCGTTTGGGGCTGTAGTGGTTGCAATTGATCAAACGAAGGAATAATATTCGAACTTTGGTAGGCCAGTCGGATATTTTTGCTATTTGAAAGCCGATAATTTGCATCAAAATTTAAGCTGTTGTCCCAAAAATTTCGGGAAAGGTCCACATTCCGAAAGCTATCATTTAATTTTTGGTTTTTATAGAAGGTGCGGTTGGAGAGATTGACCTCAAATTTATCCTTTCGATAAGACAAATGGACATTGATTCCCTGGTTTGTATTGTTGTCGATCTGATCTTTGGAATATAAGGTGTCCACTTTACCCGTGGCATTATCTCTTGAGCGCTGTTCATTTGTGCTCTTGGAGTGATTGAAGCTATAGCCCAGTGCTAAATTTATGGCGTCATTGATCCGGTTGTTGAAATTCAGCGAGGAAGAAAAGTTATTGCTTTTATTTTCGCCAATTCTGGTTTGATCAATAATGGTACTGTCATTGCTTTTAAATATATAGGTCTTTGAATTTACTTTGCTCTCCGAATTGGATTCATTAAAGTTATTGCCGACCATCAGGTTTAACGAGCTACCTGCTTTTAACCGCTTCCGGTAGTTCAGTCGAAAATTATTACTTCTGCTCGAAGTATTTGATTCGTTATCCTCGTTAAAGGAACTGACCGCAGTTCCTGCATCATCATTGGTGGCACTTTCAGTATGATTCAGGTTGAAATTAGTTGACCAATTGCCATTGGTCTGTAGTTCCATATTTTGGGTTGAATCCAGCCGCATGGATAGATTGGATCTGACGCCATTACTTCTTGAGCTGCTTTCGTTGTTACCTTTGCTTTTTCGCTCTAATACGGATTCGTCAGGAAGGATATTTTTGTTGTAATCTTCTGAACGGTTTTTATTACTGCTGTTGTTATAGTTGTAATTGGCGTTAACTTTTAATGCTTTTTTAAAGAACTGGTTCTCGTAGTTGGCGCCTAAAGACGTATTCAGTGGTTCCCCGGTGATCTGATTGTTCATCCGCAACGATCCTTCACGGCTATTGGAACTGCCCATATTGTTGTGATTCGCGGTTATGCCGATCCGCTCCGTTTGGTTGAATTTTGCGGCAAACAAGTTTCCGGCATAAAGTTCTTTGGTTCCTCCCAGGGCCTCTACACTCCCGAAAATACCTTTTCTGGCCTTTTCTTTTAGAACTACATTAACGGTCTGAATACGGACACCATCGTCTATGCCCGAGAGTTCCGCTTCTTCCGACTTTTTCTCATACAGCTGTACTTTATCTACGGCATCAGCCCGGACATTGCGGATGGCAATTTTGGGATCATAGCCGAAAAACTCTTCACCATCAATAAAAACTTTCTGAACAGCCTTACCCTGAGCGGAGATATTCCCATCACCTGAAACCGTGAAGCCAGGCAATCGGCGCAAAAGATCTTCGAGTTTGGCGTTTTTTTCGGTTTCAAAACTCGCTGCATCATATTCTATCGTGTCGCCCTTGATTGTGATCGGTAACCTGCGGGATACGATAACCTCTTCCAGTACATTTTTTTGCGAATTGATTTTGATATCACTGAGATCAACATCCCTATCTTTGATGTCGATGGTATCGCTATAAAGTTCAAACTTGGGGTAAGTAGCTAAAAGGATATAACTTCCCGGTTTTATATTTTTGATCTGAAACTTTCCTTCTTCGTTGGCCCTGTTGTAATAGCGCAGGACAGAGTCCCTATTTAGTAGGATCACGGAGGCATTGGTCAATGGCTTATTGTCAGCTTTATCTAAAATTTTTCCTTTTAAACTTGATTGGGAATAGGCCGTGCTAATCGTAAAAAATAATAGAAATAATTGAATTAATCTTTGCATTTACTGGTTATATCTGCCAAAGATAATTGAGTTAAATGTTAATAAGTGTGAAATCTCGTGTGTGATTGTAAAATCTTTGGTATATAGAATTTTGACAAAGTTGGATCTAAAAATTACCTTTGCACAAAATTGATGTTATGACGTTTGAAAATTATTTGCAACAATTCGAAGATATATTGAATCATCCTGAAAATCACCCAACTTATCAGGACGATGAATACTATCAATATACTAAAATGAACTGGACAAGGATGGGCCGTTGGCTAAAACGCTTCGAACCAAATGAAGCTTTTATAGAGTTTATTGACACGATTTCGGAAAGACAACAATGGATCATTATTACTGAGCCTTGGTGTGGCGACGCTGCACATTCTGTCCCGATGTTAGCCAAGATGGCGGCCCAAAATCCCAATATTACTGTAGATATCCAATTGCGTGATAGCGCACCATTTTTAATAGATTCGTATTTAACAAATGGCGGGAAATCTATTCCGATTTTAGTGATCCGAGATCAGGATGGTGCTGATTTAGCTGTCTGGGGCCCGCGACCCAAAGATTGCCAAGACTTATTTTTGAGCTTGAAAGAACAAGGAAAAGATTTTTCGGAGATTAAAGAAGAGATTCAAAAATGGTATAACGCCGATAAAGGAGCGGAGATCCAAAAAGAGATTCAGACACTTTTACAGCGATAGAAAAGAGGCTGCATCAAAAAAGGCTTTGTGTTGAAAATTCCAAAATCAGCGCATCGCTGGATGCTTTATTTATAGTACAAAAAGGGAGAACTACATTCGACAGATTGTTCTCCCTTGATTATTGCGGATTAATTACCGGTCAGCAGAATTATATTTTTCAATAAACAACTGATGACGATAACCTCTTTGTTGTTAACTGTTTTTGGAATATTATTTATTATTTACCTTATCTTTCCCTTCTAACAAGGTTACAATTTTATTAAATCCTCTCTTTTTTGCGTGCTCTATTGGGGTTACACCTTCATGATCCGCGATGTTCTTATTACTATTGGCATCGAGCAGTATCCGGACAATATCCACGTATTTTTGACTGCCATCACCCAGTATAATTGCCTCTAATAGAGCTGTCCAGCCCAATCTATTGATATGGTCAATAGGAAACCCTTTTGTATTGGTCAATAATCTTACAGTCTCTACATGGCCGCGTTCACAGGCCGGAATGAGTGCTGTGCCATTGTAGCGGTTGAAAATTTTGAAATCCGGATGATGATTAAGGTAAAGTTTAACCAGGTCCGTGTAGCCAGAGGCGCCAGCATAGAGAAAAGGGCTATTCAAGCTATTATCTTGAAGGTTCACGTTTGCACCATAACGAAGGAGCAATTTTGCCATGGCGATATCTTTTCTTTCAGTTGCAGTCAACAACAATGGTTTTGAATCGCTGCCTTTTTGATTGGCATCGGCTCCAGCTTCCAATAGTTTTTGTACTGTAGCAACCCGGCCGTTGGCAACGGCTTCAACGATGTTGTCCTGCTTGATATTTTCTTGACTTGTCGTGTTCATACTTTTGCACTGTATTGAGATTATCGATATTAAAGTGAGTAGTGCTATCTTGATATATGATTTTTTCATTTTTATATATTAATTAATATTCTTTCTTATTTGTTTTAGCTCCTATGTCTTAGCTTTTTGATCAATTACAAATTTAGGTACAAACTAATCTGTTGTTTTTGTTAGATTTATATTGATTATTGTCAAATTTATAAATAAATCAGTTTGATAGTGGCTGAAAAATGAGCAAGCTTAAATCTACGTTTTATGCATATTGAAGAACTAAGAAATTATTGTTTATCCATTGGTCCGGTTACAGAGGAAACACCTTTTGGTCCAGATACATTGGTGTTTAAGGTTGGAGGTAAAATTTTTTTATTGGTGGGATTGGATCAGATTGATGAATTGCGATTCAATGTGAAGTGTGATCCAGAGAAGGCTGTTGAACTCAGGGAGCGGTATGATCAAACAGTATTACCTGGTTATCACATGAATAAAAAGCATTGGAATACTGTTATTGCCAATCGGGAGCTGGATGATAAGGTATTGGAAGAACTTATTATACATAGTTATAACTTGATCGTTGAGAGTTTGCCGACAAAAGTCAAACAGGAAATCAAAGACGCTTAACTGCCTGTTGCAGTGTAAAGAATTGGTTGCCTAGAAAGAAAAGGTGATTGAAATGTCTTTTTTTGGAGGTTAGATCGGTAGCTTTGTGCTCATTTCAATGCAGAATTTCCAGCATTGGGGTTAATTTACACTAATACTATTTTTTATGAAACAAAGACGAATTTACCGCTGGATAATTTGTTTTATGCTCCTTTTTAGTCTAGGAAGTTGCATAAAAGAGGAGGCATTAAATGCTGAAGCAGATATTGAAGGAGCTAGTATCGTTCAGGGTGACCAATTTTTGAAGCGAAAACCTTCAATTGATAATAACACAGTTGTTTTTTCTCTAAAACGCTTTACGGGAAGTTATGTGCAGGCACCTGAATTTGTATTAACAGCAGGTGCGACAATAGAGCCGAAAAGTGGAACAGAACGTGATTTCACTGAACCACAGAAATATACAGTTACCTCCGAGGATGGCGCTTGGTCCAAGACTTATGCAGTTTCATTCGTTATTGATGAGGGAGCGGAATTGTATTCTCCTTTTGAATATGCTGAAGTAGTAGATACTAAAAGTCCGGAAGGGCATTACCACAAATTTTATGACCTAACAAAACTTGGACAAAAGAAATATAGCTGGGCGACTGCGAATGATGGCTATAATATTCTGGCGGCAACGCTTGTGGGAGAAGGGGAAGAATTGGTTCCTAGTTTTTATCCAACATCGCAGATTGCAGCGGGCTATATTGGTAATGGTGTGCGACTTGTCACGAAGAGCACAGGCTCCTTAGGTGGTGTTTTTGGTACACCACTAGCTGCCGGCAATTTATTTCTAGGTACATTCCAAACAACTTTTCCTACGATCAAATCTCCGCGTTTTGGAACATTGTACGAGGAAAAAACCGCACCATTGGCTATAAAAGGTTTTTTTAAGTATAAAGCTGGTGAAAAGTTTGTTGTAAACAATCAACCATCTTCGCTTACTAAGGATACTTGGGATGGGTATGCCCTACTATTTGAAAAAGCTTTACCTCCTAATGATGACTTTTTATCAGGAGACCATGGTTTCGTTGATAAGCGTATCGTCGCAATAGCAAGGGTCGGAGCCAAAGAACAGATAGAGACCAACGAGTGGACAGCATTTAACTTGCCATTTTCTTTTGTCAATGGTAAATCATTTGATCCCAATAAGGAATATATGTATACGATTGTCTTTAGTTCAAGTAAAGAAGGAGATAAGTTTAATGGTGCGGTGGGTAGTACATTGCTTATTGATGAAGTTGAGCTTGTCGTCAATGATGCCCAATAATCATGGTTCATAGACTAGAAAAGTAATATAGACTGATTGATACGAACAGTTTTAAATTGATAGCTGTGAATACAAGGGTACTGGTGCTGGGAAGACGGATCGCAAGAGAATAAGCGACTGACTTCTGTTGATAAACATAAATCAAAGGAATATTTTAATGAAAAAAATACGATATATAATAGCTGTTTTCATGATAGTAACGGGTTATGCGCAGGCCCAAAGTGGCAGGTCAAACCATAATCCGAATTTTTTTAATACGGATATTGATTACTCGGTACAAGCGCAATTCAGTATCGGTGGTAGTAGTCCGTTGGGACTTCCTAAAACGATACGAAAAATTGAAAGTTACAATCCGGGGTTGCAGGTCGGACTCGAAGCAAATGCGACAAAGTGGTTGCTGGAAAGCAAACGGTGGGGAATACGCACTGGTATCCGTTTTGAAGCAAAAGGGATGAAAACCGAAGCCCGTGTGAAAAATTATCTGACCGAAATTGTGAAAGATAATTCAAAAGTGAGAGGTTACTATACCGGAAAGGTAGAAACCAATGTGCAGAATACCTACCTTACATTACCTGTTTTAGCCGTTTACAAATTGTCGGACCATTGGAATTTATATGGAGGGCTCTACTTCTCTACATTGCTGGATAATACTTTTGATGGAAATGTATCCGATGGATATTTAAGACAAAATACACCAACAGGAACAAAAATAACATTTGAGGATAGCAGTCAAGCTTCTTATGATTTCTCTGATAATATACGAAAATTTCATTGGGGGGCACAACTTGGAACGGAGTGGAAAATGAATCGACATTTCAAACTGTTAACAGACCTTATCTATGGCTTTAATAATATCTTGGAAAAAGATTTTACCTCCATAGATTTTGGTATGCATAATATCTATCTTAATGTAGGATTTGGATACAACTTCTAATTAGGAACCGATAAGATATACCTTAGCGACTTCTGGAATAGATCATTTAAATAATTAGCTTTGACTTAAATAAAACAGTCCGTTATTAATCAAACTAACGGACTGTTTTTTATTAACCCTTAAACGAAGCTACTTGTATTACATTTTTAAACCGATCTCTCTCAGTCTTTCATCCAGGTATTGACCGGCAGTATAATCTTCATAGACCTTTGGATGAGCTGCATCAATGCAAGAGTCCAGTGAAGCCAGGCTCATGGAAGATTTTGGATGTAAAAAGAAAGGAATTGAGAAGCGGGAAGTACCCATTTTTTCACGCGGAGGATTGACTACACGGTGAGTTGTTGATTTCAGTTTGTTGTTGGTCAGACGCTGCAACATGTCACCCACGTTGATGACAATATCTTCACCTTTTGCTTTGATCGGGTACCATTCACCATCTTTTGTCAATACTTCTAGTCCATCAGCACTGGCACCAATTAATAGCGTAATCAAATTGATATCTTCATGAGCACCTGCACGTACAGCATCCGGAGCTAATGCGTCAGGATCCGTAATCGGGAAATAGTGAATTGCACGCAAAATAGAATTACCATTGATCACAAACTGCTCAAAATAGTTCTCTTCGAGATGTAGGTAGGTAGCGATCGCTTTTAACAGTTCGCGACCTGTATCTTCTAGTTTTTTATAAACCTCAGCTGTAACACTGTTAAATCTAGGTATTTCTTTCACTTCGGGATTATCGGGAAAGTCATTTTTTGAGTATTCTTCGCCAACGATTGTTTGACCACGTTGCCAGAATTCTTTTAAATCTGGTGTCTTAGCGTCTTTGGCTTTCTCTCTTCCTTTAGCGGTGTATCCACGTTGACCTGCAAGCTCAGGGAATTCATACTTTTCTTTTGTCTCCGTTGGTAAACCAAAGAATTCTGGAACGACCTGGTATAATTCCTCAATTAATTCTTTCGATAAACCATGATTTGCAATCGTTACAAAGCCTGTTTCATTAAAAGCTTTGCCAATATCTTGAATAAATTGATTTCGTTGTTCTTGGGTTCCTTGTGTATAATGCAACAAGTCCAAGCGAGGTATGTTTACTAAAGCCATACGATGTCGATATTTGTTTAGGACAAATTTAACGCAATTAATTTTGAATATTACACATGAACTGTTAATAAAAGTTTTGTAGCTTCATTTATTTGACTGTATTTCAGATGCTAAAAGTTTTCAACATTTTGATTTAGTCATAAGAAAGCAAGAAAAGCATAAGAGAGATTGTAGTAGGGCTTAATTATTAAAAATTACATTTTCTAGCTTGTTATTCTAATTCTTAACTATTATATTTGTTATGCAAGCATAATAATAAAATCGCTTGTGAATACGCTATGAACCAAAATCAGACAATCGACTATTTTTTAAAAACGGGCTGGCAGACAATCGCCAATAAATATAATCAAATTGCTTCGCAGTACGGTTTCACTCAGGCGGCAGGTTATATTTTAATCAATATTCACAAAGAAGGTACTCCTGTTTCTCAGATTGCGAATTTGACTGGGGTTAAAACAACGAGTTTGTCCCGGGTGTTGAATAATTTGGAATCCTTGGGGTTCATCTATCGCGAGACGAGCGAAACGGATAAACGCTCTGTGAAAGTATATTTGACGGAGTTAGGTCGTGAGAAAAGAAGGATTGCCAAGGATGTGGTGCGTAATTTTAATCAGTATCTCGCTGATAATTTTTCGGAAAATGAACGTGATCAACTAATTGCTTCTTTGGCTAAGCTCAATGAACTGGCGACCAGTTATAAGGAAGAAGTGATCGTATAGAAGTTAAACCAAATGTACAGATGTGCATGATAAATATGTTATGATGAACAGAAATATTAGAAAAGTGGCAGTTCTCGGTTCGGGTGTTATGGGCTCGCGAATTGCTTGTCATTTTGCT
>JAQZAZ010000021.1 GCA_029239355.1 Sphingobacterium sp. | reverse complement strand
CTGTGCCTCCAGATGGACAAGCCCCTGGGTCATCAAAAGCCCGAGTACAACATGTTTAAAATGATGGGTTGGCATATATAAATAGATTTAGGATTTGTTAACGAACTTGACTATTTTGTTTGCTTTCAATTGAACCTTATAAAGGTATTTACCATTGATTTCCTGCTGTGGGCTTAGACCTGCCAATGGGGAAGGACTTAACACCTGAATCGTTTGATCCTGCGGCGAAGAAAGAATAAGCTGCTTAATGCGGCTATTATTCCATTCCATCTTTTCGATGTGTACATTGCCACGGGCTTTGAGTCCTTTAACTGTTCCGGCCGACCAGCGATCAGGCAGTGCAGGAAGTAATTCCAGCACATCCGTTTGCGACTGCAGCAACATTTCACTCACCGCAGCTACATAACCCAAGTTGCCATCAATCTGAAAGGGTGGATGCGCGCAGAGCAAGTTGGCGTAAACGCCACCGCCATTGTTGTAATCAATTCCATCGCCGCCAACGAGGTTAATGAAATTAGTCAAGATTTTATAGGCGTGATTCCCATCCTGCAAGCGGGCCCAAAAAGCCACCTTCCAGGCCATGGACCAACCGGTAGATTCGTCGCCACGCGCGGTGAGGGTAACTCGTGCAGCTTTGGCCAGTTCCGGTGTTTTTAAAACAGAGAATTGGTTACCGGGATACAGACCAAACAGATGCGAGACATGGCGGTGCTTGTCCTGTGGATCATCACGATCCGTTTCCCACTCCTGCAGCTGTCCCCATTTACCGATTTTGGGTTTGAGCAGCGCATCGCGAAGTGCCGTGATATGCTTACGGTAATCGGTGTCCAACTTCAGAATTGTGCTCGCCTGGATGTAGTTGTTAAAGAGATCGTAAATAATCTGGTGGTCATAGCTCACGGCATCCTCTGTGGGGCCATGTTCCGGCGACCAGCCCTTTGGCGCCACCACAGTTCCGTCCGGTCTTCGAACCAGACGATCATCCCAAAACTCGCTTATTTCTTTTAAAATCGGGTATGCAAATTCGCGTAGGTATTTCTCGTCCTTGTTAAAGGCATAATGCTCCCAGAGCGCCTGTGCATACCAAGCACTTCCGGGGGTGTTCCAAAGGAAGCTCTCCCCACCAAAGATATTATTTTCGGTCTTTACGGTCCAGCCTCTTACGCCTGGAAATTCCTTTTGTGTATTTATTTTTTTCACCTCACGCATGCTATTGATATAATCGAGGTAAGGCCAGGCCGATTCACCCAGATTAGCGACTTCTGCAGGCCAATAGTTCATCTGTACATTGATATTGGAATGGTAATCTGAGCGCCATGGTGGATTGTTACTGTTGTTCCAAAGCCCCTGCAGGTTTGCAGGCAAACCGCCCTTCCGTGAGGAACTGATCAGCAGATAACGTCCATATTGGTATACCAATGCTTCCAGAGCCGGGATCGGCTGTTTTTTATAGGCTTCCAACAGCGCTTTTGTTGTTTGCTTGCTGTCCAGCTGGCTATGGTCAAGATCAAGCTCTACCCGGTTAAACAGCGCTTTATAATCTGCAACGTGCCGTTCCAGCAGCTTATTTACGCCATATTTTTCCGCTTGCTGCAGATAACGTTCATTGACCTTCATCGGTTCTTCGGCCGACTTCCATTTGGTAGCCCGTGTATTGGCATAATCTGTTGCGGCACTCAGCAGCAGAACAATTCGATCGGCAGATTTTACGGTAAGGACAGCCTGTCCTTTTTCATCTGTCGTTTTGGAAAGTGAACCACCGACGACCTGTACGCGTACCTGTGCGGCATACCGCATACCATTGTCGAGCGTTCCCTGAAACCACAGATGACCATCTTCTACCTGCACCGCCTGCCCATGTGCATCCTGAAGTGCTATCTGGGCATTGAGTTTCCCTTTTTTACTGTTCGCATAATCAAATACCATGACCTGATCGGGCTGACTCGCAAAATACCGACGGTTGATTTGCTGTCCATCCTGCTGATAAGCTATTTCATGCAGGCCCTTATCCAAATTCAATTTACGGCTATAGGCGGTAAAAGATTTATTAACGTCGGAGTCAAAACGAACAAAAAGATCACCAAAAGCCTGATAGGCACCTGTTTCCTGTTCACCACCTGTCCAGAGGCTATTTTCATTAAATTGAATATGTTCCTGATTTACTCCCGCGAAGATCATGGCGCCAATTCGTCCATTTCCGATGGGGTATGCTTCGGTCATCCAGTCCGTTGCGGGCTTATTATCCCAGAGGTAATAGCGTTGTGCATACGATGTGGCCGAACAGAAGGTCAAGCATATAAAGATGAGGCATTTAATTTTTCTGTACATTAACATAGCAACTTATACAATTTATTGAGCGATGCCCAATGGTGAAAAAACAAAATAGATGACAATCATCAATAGGATGAGAAAGGCGCCGATCCGGTACCTTCCCTTCCAATAGCTGCCCTTGTCCTGGCCCGCAAACTCAAATTGATACTCCGATAGATAGTCTGGCTGGCTCAATTTACTTCCTCCCCAGATGACCAGTGCCACAGCGATAAACAACAGCGCGAACAAGTGCAGATAGTGCAGCTCTGTCTTCCAGACAAACACCAGGATGAAATAGCTGAACATATACAGGAACAGGCCGATTTGTGCCATCCTTGGCGTCACACGGCGCGATAGAATCCCCAAGATCATAATGGTGAAAATGGGCATATTGAACAGCCCCGATACGGTTTGGAGGTACGTATAAAACCCGTCGTGGGCAAATAGGATAAAAGGTGCAATAAACATGGCCGAGATAGAGATGATCAATTCAAACAGTTTTCCTTTTCTGACCAGTTCCCTTTCACTGAGCGTTCTGTTTTTACGTTCCAGGTAAGGTTTATAAATATTAAAAATAAATAAGCTGCCACAGCTCTGAAGTCCAGCAGTATAGGTCGTCATTGCAGCACCAAAGACCAGTGCCAAGGAAAAACCAATCAGCACATCGGGAAAGATCAGTACAATAAGTTTTGGAAAAACGGAAGCTGTAGGCCGCACATGCGGCAATAAGTGTACCGCCAAAAGGCCCGGTAAATTGATCAGCAGCGGCATCAGGAGCTTACCTCCCGCAGCCAAAGTCATTCCTTTCTGTGCTTCCTTTAAGTTTTTAGCGCTTAATGCCTGTTGTGCAATATAGGGTTCCATGCCCCAATAGTAAAAGTTGATCAGGAGCATCCCGGTAAACAAGGTCGAAAAGGGCACAGCATCCTGTTTGGATCCCACAGCATTGAGATGTTCTTTCTTGTCGTGAAATAACTGGAGCACCCCCGTCCAGATATCGCCATTGCCCAAATGCCAAAAGGCAAAAATCGGAATCAGCAGTGCGAGCAAAAACAAACAGAGGCCCAAGCCTAGGTCAGACAGGGAAATCAACTTCAATCCCCCCAATATGCTGTATAAGCTCCCAATGATGCCCAGGGCCCAGACCAGTATCCAGATACTCTGCCAATAACCGATGTGCAACAGTCCGGGCACATCAAACATCGTGGCCAGACTTAGTGCACCACCGTATAATACCGGTGGCAATAAGTTAACGATGTATCCGATCAAAATCAGGATAGATACCAACATTTTAGTTTTCGGATCAAACCGTAATGCAAGGAAGTCCGGCACTGTCCGAAAACCATGTTTAAAATAGATGGGTAGCAGAAATTCCGAAACCAGAAGCATCGCGACCACCGAGCTCACGCCCCAGCCGATGACCGACAGGTTGTTGATATAGACCGATTCATTTTCACCGATAAACTGGTTGGCGCTCAGGTTTGTCAAGAGCAAAGCCGAGCCCACCATCCAAAAACTGTTGCTCTTTCCTGCAAGGAAAAAGCCATTTAAGGTATTGGAATAGTTGGTTTTAAACTTCCATAAGGATCCCAAAGCAACCAAACCGGTAAAAAGACAAAAACTAAAAACTATCATCTTAAAAACTTCCTTATTTTAGACAGAGTTGCGGTCTGCCAATGTCGTTGGCACCACTTCTTTGATCAACGTTCTTTCGAGCACAAACTTGGCTGCTTCCGATCCGATACGTGCAAAACTTGTCGAAAAGGTGGTTATACCGCCGCTGATAATCTCTTTGATCACGTCATCGTTGTGCGAAAGAATTCCCAGATCCTGCCCGAGGGTCCAGCCTTTTTGCAGCACCTCTTTCAACATCTGATAGAGCTCCGGATTATGAATGGTAAAATACAGTTTTCCCTTTTTTAGATCCCCCACATGGTATTGCTTTTCGATACGTCCTTTTACTTTATAGTCTTTCAGAAAGCGTAAGAAAGCATTTTTGATTTCATTGGGTTCGGCTGTATTTTCCCTAAAATAGAAGATCACTTCTTTATACTTTTTGATCTTTGGATAAAGTTCCTGAAAAACGGCATAAGTGGCTGCCTCAAATTCCTGGGAAACATAGGAATAATCATCGCCAAGATCCATCAAACGATCAATAATCAATAATTTGGATGCCGGGATGGAACGTAACAGCATTTCGGAATCTTTATTTTCAATCGGAGCAACAATATATACCGTATATCGTCCCTGAATACGATTGAAAATATCTTCAAAGGTTTCCATATTGTTGTGATGGAAAAAGAGATCCACGCTTACTTCTTCCGGAAGGTTGGTCCGCAGTTCATTCACCAAGGTATCTTGAAAGGTATCGTATGCATACAGCAGAACCGCAACTTTTTGTTTCATCTGTGTATTGTTGCTCACCACAAAATATCCTTTTCTGTTTTTCGATTCCACGACTCCGTGGGCAATCAGATCGCGGTAAGCCTTAGCGAAGGTTTCGCGAGCATAGCCCAGGTATTGGATCAAGTTATTGACAGAAGGTAAACTGGCATGCACCTCCAGTTCATTGGCATCAATAGCATCCAACACGCCCTGCACAATACATTCATGTTTAGAGAGTGTATTCAATGCCTCCAGGCGTTTGATCCGATCGATCAATACTTTAAAATTTTCTTCTTTGCTTATCTTCATATGTTGTGATTAAAACAGGGCAATCTTAAATAATTTTGCTCCTGCCTGCTCAAAGGCAATGGATTTCTCAGCGACAAATTCCTGCGCTGTTTTTTCAAACAGTTCCACTGCCTTATATGTTGTATTTGGCGCCAGGCCAATCTGTTTAAAATCTATGTTTATTGCTGCCGGGGCTGTATTGTAATTAAATACGGCCACATACAGCTCGGTTCCTATCTTTTTGTAATAATACGTATTTGCTGCTTTTCCTTCTACAAATCCTGCCGGACGGAAGCTTTTACCGTCGGCTATGATTTTTAAAATTTCGGGATCCTGCAGATATTGATTCATCTTAGGCTGCCAGTTTTCTTTTTTGGACAGGTCGTCACCAAGGATAATGGTACCCGTTACCACACCCGAAAGCAATCTGGCCTTATTGACTTCAGGGCTTTCATCATGAAAGACAAGGTGGTCAGCATCGATAAAATCATAAAGATAAGTTTGCCACCAGCCGTAACTAACACTGTTTAGCGTATATTGAGTTTGGTCGATCGTCTTCCAGGCGTCGCAGGCTATTCTGCGCATGTGTGCAAATTGGGCTGTCGCCAAGGAAGGAGAAATTGCCGCGTAGATCAACATCTTACCCTGCAGCACATCGACAAGATGTTTCATTCCCACAGCATAAGCTTGCATACCCGTCTGAATTTTCTTATCGTAAAAACCTGTGGATTCGATTGCCGCATGAGAGAGGAAATCGACCTTGATCATTCGGAAACCACAGTCGACCAATTTCCCCAGGATCACATCCATACGGGCCAACGTACCGGGATGTGTCGGATCCAAGGCACGTCCACCGTCTAAATTGTGGTAGCCTTTTTGGGTTTTGGTCCAAAGCTGGCCAAAGGTAAACTGGCTTCCCTCCGCCTTGCGGTCGGGTCCACTTCCATGGCCCCAGTCTGTAAAAGGCGCCCAATACACCCCGGGCTTCAGTCCCAGAGAATCACAATAGCGAACAAATTGCTTCAGTTGTGTGTAGTCACCTGACATACCTCCAGGTGTCATATTATCCCAGAAAGAGTCTAGGTCTATAAAAGCCTCGCCATCTGCGTTGCGGAAATAAGGAATATCTTTTGCAAAATAGTCTGCCGTGCCCGTGGCATTCTGAAAATTAAGTTTTTCCTGTATCACACCCCAGCTGTTCCAGCCGACAGGTGTGGCGCCTTGCCAAGATTTCACATAGGCGGGCGATAGCTTCCGGTGGATTTTAGCATAGTTTTCGAGCCCAATGCGCCAATCCTTGTCGTAAGACACGAGGTATTTTGGAGAGCGAATCACATTCCCCTTCACCGTCCCGTGCGCCATGGAATCACGTGTGATATTTACATCTGTAAATCCCGCCTGTGCTGCCAGGTGGGTATACTGCCCCTGATCTCCTTTGATCGCAATACCCGATTTCCAAACGGATTGATCCAATGAACCAATCAACAGACCTTTTCCGCTGTCCTTATCGTATACAACTCCGACCTCGGCACTGCTCTTACTATTCTTTGCAAGGATATTGTTTTCATACGAAATAAACGTATCGTTATCAAAAGGAACGGCCAGCTGATACAAGGATTTTCCCAGGCCGGCAACCGAAGCATTTGACCAGATCGGCACAAGTTCATTACTGGCTATATTTTTACCCCTAACTTCCATTTCAAGGATGGCACCATCTATTGTGTCGTAGAAATAAAAATGCTGCAGCAATGTGATGCCCTGTTGGGTTTTAACCGAAATGGTATACTGTATACCTTTGCCTAAATTGTCCTGAATGGGCTTTTCTGTGACGCTGCGGGTTCCTGTCAGTTTATCTGTACTAATTTTCTGTCCATTAGCAAGTGCCAGATAGGCACTTGCTTGCTGTATATAGGCGACTTGATCTTTACTTAGTGAATATGTTCCATCTTGTTTGTTATAGGTCAACGTTAGGCCATTTTTCTTGACCTGAAAAGGCTGTGCGCATAACATGAAGGTACATAGCATAAAACTTAGCGCGAAAATAACTGTCTTCATTCTGCCTGATATTATTGTAAATTGATTTGAAAAGCGTTTATCTTCATGTAATGGTCAGGTTGAAAATTGACCAGCATCCCCATATTGACAATAACCTTTTCTTTGATTTCAAAATAAACACCATCTGATTTAACATCAGCATGGGCCATTGCCTGTTGTATCTGCTCAAGATCCGGAATTCCACTGTTTGCTTTACTAACAACCAGTTTTGCTGGCGGTTGATCATAATTTGTCCAGGATAAGTTACAAAAAAAACGATATTTACCGGGGAATAAGGTTACTTTTTGCTCAATTTTACCATTTACGATCGCAGGAGCGCCCCATCCGGCTTCAATATTAACTACACCACCATCATCCGAACCAAAGCCACCATAGCCATTGTGGTTTTTCATACTCGTATTGGTTATCCAATGATCCAGATTTCCCCAACGGTTGCCATCGAAAGCAGTTGCTGTAAACGGAGTTTTGTAATTCTTCAGACACCAAATACTGATGTCGCCTTTTTTTATCGGTAGTTTGTTGCGCTGCACCATAAAGGTATCAATCGCATTGCTATCAGGCCGAAATACAGTCTGGTAAGCAATCTCCTGATTCGGCAGATAGTCCAAGAGGTTAATTTTCTCATTCAGCTCTTTCGTCCGCACGACGGTGTCCGTAGTTGTATTGTTCTGATTCTTATAAGTCATGCGAACGGCATAGAATCCCACACTTGGTGTCACATCCTGTAAGGCAAGTTGAAATTGTTGATCAGCCATAAAATTCTGTTCCAATATTGTCCGCTGGAAAAGTCCTTCACGATAACGATCGCCATAAACGTTTCCGACAAGAAAGGTCGGAACTGAAAATCTTCCTTGACTATCTACTGTACGGATTTCGAAATTCATGGGTCCTTCAGGTAGATTTTCAATCACATAATGTACAGTATCGATAGCATCAGTCAATTTTACAGGAAACTTCATCGAATCCTGTTTACTATTCCAATACACGCGCAGCTCGGAAACTCCGGCATTCACCCGAAAGATGCCATCTACTTGTACCCGATATTTTCCCGAACGTATTTTGATGGAATCTAGCTTCGCAGGATATACTATTTCCTGTCCATCGGTGAATTTGGTAAATTCATCCATCTTGGAACATGCGCCGAATAAACAAACGCCCAACAAGGCCAATATGCATAGATATGTTCTCATCTTCATTTTCTTTTTAATAGTTAATAAACACCCCATACTTGTACTTGGGCAATCTGGATAAAGTAACTACCACGCCAGTTGCGCAGATTGCGGATCCGCAGGTATTTGTATTTTGGAGCATCTTCGGGCATATCAAAAGACCAGCCTGCAATGCCATACACTTCATCTGCGTTAGTATTTGTTCCAGCGGGAGTACCCGAAGGTTTTCGCACGGTACAGGTTGCCAGTTTAGACCAAGATTCCCAGGAGCCATCCAGATTTGGATTGTTACTTCCCCAGACTTCAAATTCACGCATGTTACCCTTATCATAAAAACCATTTTCCCGACGTGGGAAAATCACGACGCGGCTCAATTTTGCTTCTTTGCCGATAGAAAAGGTCAAGGATTGCGGTGCGCCGGCACTTTCAACCGTATATAACGCCGGCCAGCGCGAAGGATTCATATTGCCGTCCCACATCATTTCCGAAGTCGTCCCGTACATATATTGCGCATCTCCCGGTAAGTGCAGCGCTGAAAACTGCTGTCTCGGAAAAAGGTTTTCTTCCAAAGGTGTCAGCGAGGTATATAAGGTATCCGATTTGTTTAACCATCGGTCACGCACATAAAAGGCAAATTTCATCTCACGGGACTTGAGCCCGCGGATATTATATAAGATCAGGGAATCCTGGCTATAGTAGTTGTCCAGAGGTAGATATTCCCCATTATTCAATGAATCAACCATTGGCACAATCACCACATTGCCTTTTTCCTGATTGACCGAACTGATCCGGACGCCACCAAATGTCGGCGCAATTTTCATTTGTCCGAATACAAGATCAAAAATCGGTGTTTTAGGTTCTACTGTAACGTCCACAGCATCTGAAGCCACTTCGGCCTTGTTTACGGCATAAAGCTTCACCGTATGTTTTTGTGTATCGGGGAAACCGTCGATTAAGATCTCATTTTTATAGGTTGATGATTTTACGACCCGTGTCTGCCCATTGGCCATGACATATTCGGCCTTCACATATAATACATTTTGACTGGATGGCAAACTGTAATGTATCGTAGCCTGTCCGTGGCCATTGGTCACAGAAGGATTTTGCACAACACCTGGTTTCGTTTGGTCATCTTCCAGCAGCGTCCATCCCTTTTCCTCTTTACAACCAGCCAATAGATAAAAAAGGCCGATCAAGAAATAGCAATAGTTTAAATATTTTAGATTTTTCATAATTTCTCTATTTAATAAGGGATTACCAACCTGGGTTCTGTACTAAGTTGGGATTGACCAAAAGGTTGTTTTCCCGTATCGGCCAGAAGTAATCTCTCGGTGCCACAAAACGTTGTTGAAAGAAGGTCTGTTCTTTATAGAAAAGTTCCGGATGATCTTTATCCTGGTTTCTATCCCAACCAGTGATATTTTTATTCAGTTCCTGTGCCGCCAATTTCCAGCGTTTCAGATCCCAAAAGCGTGATCCCTCAAAGCTCATTTCAATATTCCGTTCACGTTGGATAATACTGCGCAACCCTTGCTTGCTTGTCGGTTTAGCAGGATTTAACGCATACTTTGACCAGGATTCTTGGATACCTTCCAGTCCAGCCCTTTGACGGATTTTATCCAGGTATAAAAATACATCAGCGGTTGGTCCCTCGCTTTCGTTCAAAGCTTCGGCATACATTAGGTACAGATCTGCCAAGCGCATCATCGGCCAGGGATATTCTTCAATGTGAGAACTATTGCCATCTTTGAAAGCGAATTTCCAGTTTACCAATTTTTTAGGGTAGTACGTCGTCACAGGAATAGAAAGCCCGCTGCCAAATAATCCCAGGCGCAGCTGTGTGGTCCAGGTATTTTCATCACTACGGCTCGGACTATTTTCCATAAACCAGATCCCCCCGTCAAAACCAACATTGGCGTAAAATCTATTTTCGCGATCAAAATGTACGCGAGCAGTCTGATAATTCTGGATATTATTGAACCGCTCGGCATAGTTACCCGAACGAAGCTGATTCTTATTACTAAAATCCAGGGTTTTATCTTCGTCCATTGGCACGCCATTTCGGGTATAGAATTGGTCAACAATCTTTAAGGAAGGTGCTAAGGTACCATGCACACTGTTATTACCTGCATTATTAGGATCAATATGAGCCATGGATGAATACTGCATTTGCCAAGCCCGGGAAGTCGGATTTGCCCAGATGATTTCCTTGTTCCATTTTTCAGTCACAGCATTGCGAACGCTCATTTGAATCATTGTTGTATCGGAGAGCGGAAATACAGTACCAGGAAATTGGTATAAGCCCATTCCCAGGTTCTCGCATGCGGTAATCGCTTCCTTTGCAGCGCGGGCGGCCCGCTGCCATTTTTCCAACTGAAAACTCTGGTTGAAAAACAACGTACCATCGACATTTTTAAAGGTTGCATAATCCGTATTGCCGTTGAACAGCGGGCTCGCGGCATACAATAATACTTTTGCTTTAATCCCTAAGGCAATAGGCTTGGTAATACGGCCCAAATCCGTAACCGGAGACTGGACCGTATTGGGTAGTTTAGGAATTGCCTCGTCAAGAACCTTGACTATATAGTCGACAACCTCATCAATAGGCTGTCGTTTAACTTTTGCATCCTCGATAGAGGTATTTACAGATAAGTTGACATCCATTGTAGGAATAGGTCCGTAATGCCGCATCAACATAAAATGATAGTATGCTTTTAAGAACATAACCTCCCCTTCCCAGGTGGTGCGCTCGTCCTGTGTTATATCCCGTACTTTTTCGGGATTACGAATATTTTCCAGAAAAATATTACAGTCGCGAATGGCATTATACATATAACCATCCCAATAGTTCACGTAGGGACTGGTGACATTCTGATTTCCACGGGCGATATTCCAGTTTGTCCCATCAATACTGAGGGTTGGGTAGTCCAACCAGAATTCATCCCCCGCTAGATAAGCTGGATTTCTGGTCGGATCACCATCTGGTGGCAGGTATGAGTAACAGGTAGCCAAGTACTTTATTGCTTCGCTACGCATCGTAAATGCATTATCTATTGTCGCCACATTATCCGGCACGACATCCAAATAGTTGCAGGATTGAAAAAACAACAAACCTGACGCAACCAATAATTTAATTAATCTTAGATTTTTCATGATAAACTGCCTTTTAAAATCCCACGTTAATACCTACGTTATACACAGCCTGCACAGGATAGCCTAATCCTTCACCACCCATTTCGGGATCCCACATCTTGAACTTGCTCCACACAGCAAGGTTGAGGGCGTTGACATAAAAACGCACATTGGACATCTTAAACTTGTTGAGAAACTGATTCGGTAAATTGTAGCCCAATTCAACAGATTTCAATCGTAAGAATGCGCCATTACGCATCCACCAGGTCGAAAACTGATTATTATTGTTGTTAAATCCATCCGTCAAGCGTGGCCACAGGGCCCTGACATCCTGGTTATCTTCGGACCAGTAGCTGTTGGCCACTTCCTGCAACAAACCGTTTTGATAAGGTCCGTTGATCGCAAAAGGTGTAATGTTTCCCGGATCAATAAAGAATGATGAACGGGCAGATCCCTGTAGAAATGCACTGACATCAAAGCCTTTGAAACCCACAGAAAAACCCATCCCATAAATAATTTGCGGATCTGTCGGATAACCGATCGGCACTTTGTCTAAATCCGTGATTTTACCATCGCCATTGATATCCCTGTATTTGATATCACCACCCATAGTTTTAAAGGCGCCACCAAAATTCTGTAGTGGTGAGTTTTCGGCTTCAATATCATCAACAAACAAGCGTTCGGCAATCAGACCATACGATTGTTTGATCGGATGTCCCAATCGAGACAGGTAGGATAAATTTGCCGGATAGTCCGGTTCCTCATTAACCAGCAATTTGTTCGTTGCATAGGTCATATTTGCCCGCAACTGAGTCCACCAGGTATTTTGAAAAGACTTATTGTAATCCAAGGCCAGATCAAATCCCCGGCTCTGCGCCTTTCCTATATTGGCCTGGATATCGGCCTGAAAACCGGTTGTAGAAGGAATATTAGAACGCACCATCAGGATATTGCTCCGGGTAGAGTTGTAATAATCAAACACTACACCCAAGCCATTTTTTAGATTCAGGTCAAATCCAGCATCGAAGGTTTTTGCCCGTTCCCAGGTAATATCACGATTTTCATACCGCGATATGGAATAACCGGGCCGTGTGTAATCCCAGTTATTTCCCCAAGAGAAACCTCGGCCACCGTTATTCGGATTCACTTGCGATAGGTAGAAGAAACGATCCCGGTCCTCCCCGATCTGATCGTTACCCACCAGACCATAGGTTGCCCTCAATTTTAAGCGGGAAACAACGGGATTCATAAATTCAAACATTTTTTCCTCATTCAGATTCCATCCCACACCAAAAGATGGGAAGAAACCAAAGCGATGATCTTTGGAGAAACGTTCGGAACCGTTGTAGCCAAAGTTGAACTCAAAAAGGTAGCGGTTTTTGTAGGCATAGGTCGCCCGACCTGACACCCCGAGGTTACGAGCAGGCAATGAAGCCTGCAAGTCACCACCGTTAGCGGTCTGATAATTACGGATAATACCGATCAGCATCCCAGTAATATCATGGTCTTCAGCGATCGTGCGGTTGTAATTGACAGCAAACTCACCGTAGGTCGTCGTATTTAGGATTTTATTTCCCTGGTTGTAATCCAGGTATTCTGTACCCTCATTTTCGTTGAGCAGACTTAAAACCGTATTGCTTGTACCCGGGATTCGGACCAAATTGTAATAAAATGGTTTAAAGCTCCGTGTGACAGAAAAATAAGAATAGCGTTGTGTATAGGCCATTAAGCGAGCGGATAGACCTTTGGTAATAAAATCGAAATTCTGTTTCAGTTCCAATTGCACATTGACCGTGGAGCTATTATATTCCTGAAAACCATTGACCATATTGGCGTAGGGATTGTTATATAGCGTTTTGGTGGTTGGAATAAAGTTATTTCCGAAAAGCGGATGTGTAGCAAATGGAGAATAGGACGATGGATAAATTGCTGGAAACATTACCGGGTTGGACCAAATTGCTTCACGAAATACGCGTTGTCCACCATTGATCAGATTTCCCCATTTATCATAGCCCCCTATTGGTCCTGTATAGTCATCAAATTGGGCCGAAGTACGGATAATTCCAATAGTCGTTGGGGTAACATTTAAGGTAATATTAGAACGTAGGGAGTAATTTTTCAGGTTGATATTATTGTCAAAGCTATTGCTATTTTCGGATCGCAGAATTCCCTTATCGTTATTAAAGGTACCTGCAACATAATATTGCGCAAGGTTCCCTCCACCGGTGACATTGAAGTTAAAACGTTGGTTGTTGGTATAATCCTTTATCAGCTGGTCGATCCAGTTATTATTGGGATAGAGCAACGGATCGTCTCCCTGTTCTGTATGATCAATTTTGTTTTGGCTATAAGGAAGGGTTCCTTTCGGATCTCTGGTCAATACCGCCTCATTAGCCATCTTCATATACGTGATATTATCGGCGAATTTAAAATTACGCGTGTTGGTTGAGATGGAGTTCTCAAAACGTGCATTGAATTTTGCCTTACCGACAATACCGCTTTTGGTGTTGACCAAAACAACCCCATTTGCACCTCTAGCGCCGTATAATGAAGATGCTGCAGCATCTTTCAATACGGAAAAACCAGCGATATCATCCGGCTGTAAACGGGCCAGTGCTGTGGTATTGGATTCCATTCCGTCGATCAAAATCAAAGGATCTTTTTTCCCTGCGCCAAAAGAACCCACGCCGCGAATAAAGAAGGAAGCATTGTCATTCCCCGGTTCTCCACTCCGCTGATAAGCAATTAGTCCAGCTACCCGGCCTGCCAGCATGGAGGTTAGATTGGATGTTGGTCCCTTAATTTCTTTCGGGTTGATCGAGGTAATGGAAGCCACCATACTCGTTTTTTTCTGTGTACCGTAGGCCACGACAGTTACTTCGTCCAGACTCGAACTTGATGAGGATAAGTAAATGGTCATACGGTTGGTACTCGTGACCTGAACAGTTTTGCGGTCAAATCCGACCGAAGTCAGGACGAGCTGATCGTTGATGTGCACATCTTTAATCAGGAATTGTCCCTGTGCATCCGTTGATACAACTGCATTCTTTCCCATAAAGGCAATTGTAACATTGGAAATGGGTAAATGTCCGACGCTATCCAATACAACTCCTCTCAATTCAAACGATTGGTTCTGTGCTTGCGCAAAACCCGCCATTAGCATAAAAAGGAAGACAAGACTACATCGCTGCCATTTACAGATTAGGTAATACATGTGGTAGATCATAAATTGGTCTTCTTATAGATTGGTTATTATACAGTAGTATGGTTAGTATTAATCTATACTATTCTATACTACTATACAATAGTAAAAACATTTTCTGACATCCGCAAATATTTTTTTTATAATCGGTTCTGTATGTACCCTATACTGCGTTAGTGGGGGAATTACGAATGTAGGATTTGTTATAAAAGAAAGCGGTATATACCGTGATGTGACGTTATATACCGCTAGGGAACTTATTTAGAAAATTTTACACAAAAAAAGGTAGGCCTAGCCTACCCTTTTGTCAATGAGTGATGATATTTTAAGGTATGATTGAGCGAATGCGCAGTTTGTCTGGCGTCATCTTGATAAGATGACAGATCCTCACAATGTCGGATGTCTGCTACATCCACTTTCGTTCTTACTTTGCTGATGACCTGATTTAGCTCAGATTTCCAGTTACCCGGATCACCAAAATCGTTCATCCAATTTTTGTTAATAAACTTTTTATAGTTCAAAAGCAAAATATACAATTCCTCACCACTACCGGCGCGATTGATTGACGTACGCCAGTTTTCTAATTTTTCTTTAAAACTCATAACCAGCAATATACAAAAAAAATATTGTATTGCAAAATCGGACGAGTTTCATCAATCAAAAGCGACGTTGCAATGACTATTACGGGTTAGCTTGCGCCATACATGGATAAATCAATTTAAAGTGACATCCAAGTAGACAGAATGACGGCCGTATGTATCATAAAATGGCTTAAATCTCACCCCATCCACGGTAAACTCCAGCCGTTTGGGATCTCCTTGAATGGATTTGCCAATATCTTTTGCATCCAGCGTGATTTTGCGCCAGTCTTTTCTTGCAGCCGGCTCCTGAGCAGCCAAGAGAATAGGCCCATAAAACAAACTGGCGATATTTTGTTGATCCATCACTGGATCTAGACGAAATTGAAATGGCATATACAATGCGATCTCGTCTCCAGCTTTCCAATTGCGGCTCAATTTGACATAAGAACCTGGCTGCGCGTTTACTTTCTCAGCTTTGCCATTGATCGAGACCTGATATCCTTTGGTCGCCCAGCCCGGCACACGTACATAGATATCAAATTGGCCGTTACCTTTTATCGTCAGTTTGCTGTGGTCGTCCTTTGGAAAGCTTGTCGTCTGTTCAATGACCACATTGCGCGATGTCCAGTTTAACGTTGACGGAATAAATAGATTGACATAAAGTGCTTTATCATCTTTACTTTTGAAGTAAATTGCGCTTTGAAGTTTGGTGCTGCTTTCGATTGCCGTGCCATTACAGCAGGTAAAACCTTTCATATCCGGATTTCCGAACTGTTTCACCGAGCCGGGCCGCAGTGGAACATGGTAGGTATTCGCAGGCGAGTTTTCTGCTACCGAAGCAAGGATATGGTTGTATAACCCCCGCTCATAATAGTCCATATACGCTGCACGCTGATCGAAAAGAAATAAATTACTTGTCAATTTCAATAGATTATACGTTGCACAGGTCTCATTTTGTCCACCTGCTGCAAATCCGTTTTCATAAAGCGTCGCAGGTTCAGCAGTAAAAACTTCGGCATTTGCAGGGTTACGGGCCCCAGCCACTCCACCGATACTATACATATAATCATTGACTGCCTTGTACCAGAAGTTGTCGGCTACTTTATAATATTCTGGCATTTTCGACACATCATACATCACAATACTTCCCACGATTTGCGGTATGTGCTGATTTGCGTGGAGTCCACGGAAAGTGTCAACATTCTTGGCCAGTCCATTGCTATGTTGGGCATCTCCAAAAAACACCTCGATATTATCAAACATCCGCGCCGTCTTCAGATACTTTTCCTGCTTGGTAATACGATATAGATGCGCCATTGTTTCGTTCATACCGCCAAATTCACCAGCAATATAAGTATGCCACATCTTAATCAGTGTATCCTCCGGCAGTTTACTCAAGCGTGCATATACCCAGTTGGCCATTCCTTCAGCAACATCCAATGCTTTTTTATTGCCACTTACTTCGTATATATCAATCAAACCTGCCAAAATCTTGTGCAGTGTATAATAAGGAGCCCATACCTGGTTTACTTGTCCTCCATATTTAGCACCTTTTTCCAACATAATAAATTGATCGGGCGGGTAGGCACTGATAAATCCTTTACCCCAGTTCCAATAGTCTGTACGAATACCCGATTCACTGAGATCCGAGTCGAAATCTTTTTTACCGGGCCCCGGAGCCACATTGCTTGGATCCGAAATAGCGGCAGTGCCCGGTGTTTTCGGTTTACCGGACAACTGGGAGAGCTCGAATAATGTGTTGACCATATAAGTCATTTTGTCGGCAAAATTCTGTTGGAGTGCTTTATCATATGCCGTACCTGAGTAGGCCTGCGCAATAGCTGTTAGGTAGTGTCCTGTAGCATGCCCCCGAAGTTTGGTATCCTGACTGTCCCACACACCTAGGGGTTCTGCTCCCGCTGGCTGGGGCATTCCAAATGCATTGCGGAACATATATAAAAAAGAGTTAGGGTCGGTTGTAGCCAATGTCCGGATAAACTTGTCACGGTTTTCGATAAATTTTGTTTTCTCGTTTTCAGCGTCGGTTTCCAAACTCACCTGACTTAGACTGAATGGTTCAAGCATAGCACTTGGTGCCACCGATTTTTTTGTTCCTTTTACCGAGACAACGGCTTTAACGCGTAACTCTGTTCCCGGTACCTGGCCCATGACCGTATAACCGCCAGCCTCCAATACGGTACTGTTATCATTCGGCGATGGCCATAACACGCGCACCTTTGGTCCCTGTATTCCATCTTTGTAGGTACCGTTTACATAGCTTGGCAACCTGGGCAATTCACCCACTTCGGTCTCTACCGACACATCAGAAACCGCCAGCAGATAAGCGTTATAAAGCTGCGTCTGCGTTAATGGAAAACTGGGTAAATCTCCTTCCGTATCTTTTACATTCACTGCCGCGCTATTTCTATTTCCCTGCTGTGCATTCGTGAAAATGCCAAACACCTGACTTTCGGTGAGCGGAACCCTATAAATACGGAAATCGCGTACCATGGCATCAAGGTTAGGGTCGCCAGCCAAAAGCGACTTACCGAGATAGAGCTGTTTTTTACCGCTCGAAGCTGCTCCAAAAACATCACTTAGCTCTTTAGGTATATCGTTGCTTTTGCCCACAGGTTTGCCGTCCAGATAGGTGATCAACGCTCTTGAAGGCATATCCACCACAATAGTAAGGTATACCCATTTATTCAATGCAATAGTTGGAGAAACAGCGGCTTTTGCCGTACCGCCGCCTGCTGTAATCAGCGCATGATACCCTGGTTGTCCGGTAATCCCCTGCGGGGCAACCGTAAAATGTGCCTCGGAGTTTCTACCGAAATCAAAAAAGCGCTGATTAGCTTTGTTCGACCTTAAGAAAATCCATCCGGATATACTCAAAGATTCCATATCGGCCAGAGCAGCACCCGGAATAAGGACAAAATCGTTGTTTTCTCCCGAAAGTGATAAGACCTTGCCAAATCGCTTGTCGTTTACAAATTTTGGCTGAGCACCATGAGTAGCATGGAGGTTGTTTCTCGACCAATCTTTTAAATCGTCCTTAAAAAGATACCGTGCAACCATTTCTGTTTCGCCGATACCGTCCAAAATCTGATCACCACCTTGGGCCCGACTAGTCGATATCATCCCTAAAAAGCAGCCTAAAAAAAGGACGATATGTATAAGCATTTTGTATATCTTCATGTTATTATAACTAATTCAACGTGTTTATAAAAATAAAAAGAATCTATTGTCAACTATGGAAATATTTTAGCCTAAAATTATTGGATATTACCCTGATTTTGATTCTTTCATGGATCAATTTATGACTGCGATGGTGTTTTAATATAGGCTCCATACCGGTGGATTTACCCCCAGCAGATGCTTGACGAAAAAGTCCCGTCGCTTCTTCTCTCCAAAATCGCCTCCGGAGGCGTGCCCCATTCCCGGCACCATAATAAACTCATGATCTTTACCCTGCTTAATCAATTGATTGACCAATTGGTAAGTTGAAGCAGGATCTACATTGTCATCTAGCTCACCCACGATCAACATCAGCTTGCCCTGTAGGCGGTAAGCATTCTCGGTATTTGAACAAGCCGCATATTCAGGTCCTATTGGCCAGCCCATCCATTGCTCATTCCACCATATCTTGTCCATTCTGTTATCGTGACAACCACAGGATGAAACGCCGACTTTATAAAACTCGGGGTAGAATAACAAAGCCCCAGTAGCGGACTGCCCGCCTGCAGAAGTACCATAAATACCTACCCGCTCGATATCCATGTAAGGGTATTTGGACGCCGCAGATTTCATCCATGCCATGCGGTCAGGGAAACCGGCATCCTTTAAATTTTTCCACGCTACATCATGAAATGCCTTGGACCGATTAGAAGTTCCCATTCCATCGATTTGCACCACGACAAACCCCAATTCTGCCAATTCATACATTCCCGAAGGGTTGGCGTAAAAGCTCTTTGGCACGAAAGAACTATGTGGTCCAGCATAAATATATTCGATCACAGGATATTTTTTCTGGGGATCAAAGTTCCTGGGTCGTATGATAATACCCCAGATATCAGTTTTATTGTCTCTCGCCAGTGCTTTAAAAACCTCAGGAGCCTTCCAACCTGCAGCCTCTAGCTCAGTTATATCTGCATTTTCTAACGCCATGACGACCCTACCATCCGATGCATCGCGCAAAACTGATTTGGGCGCTTGATTGACTAAAGAATACACATCTATAAACAGACTGTGATCGCTATTAAAGGTTGCTTGATGGTTTGCCATCTCTGGGGTCAATTCCTTCAATCCTTTACCGTCTAGTCCGATCGAATAATAACGAATCAGGTAGGGATCCTCGCCTTTCTTTAGCCCACTCCCCTCAAAAAACACTCTTCTTTTTGCTTCGTCGACATAAATCACTTTTCGTACGACCCAATTTCCTTTTGTGATCTGGTTTTTCAGGGCACCGGTATTGCTGTCGAAAAGATAGAGATGGTTCCATCCATCACGTTCCGAAGCCCAGATGATTTCCTGCGTACGCGACAAATCATTTCTATACTTTTTGCTACTATAATCTATGAAAGTAGGACTGGTTTCGGAGATAATTACTTTGGTTTTCCCATTACTGGCACTTAGCTCAAGGACATCATAGCGTTGGTGACCACGTTGATTATATTCAAAGGTAATGCCGCTGTTGTCCGGCCGCCAAGCAAGGTTAGATAAGGAAAACTGATTGGCCACCTGAGTAGGATCAACGCTAAAGATCTTACCCGTCTCCACTTCGACGATAGCTGGATAATATTGCGGTAAAGCATCCCCAGGTTTTACATAATCCCTTATCTGCAACTTAGGCTGCAGTTGATCAACCGGAGAGGATTCAAACAGTGTAAGTTTTCTTACTTCTGCTTTTCGCACTTTTGACACAGCTATTTTTTTTGAATCACTTGACCACTGTATCTGTGACCTATAATACTCGCCAGGACTACCGTCAAATGTCAACTGTTTCTCTGTCTTTACATCTCCATTTTTACGCACATAAATATTATTGTTTTTAATATAGGCGGTATATTTCTTGTCAGGAGAGTCAACGGCTTCGCCCTTGCTGTCCTCTCTGCGTGCCCCCCAATATTCTCCACCGTTATGATCAAGAGCATGACCTACAGTCTTTCCTTTATTGACCAATTTTTGTGTAGCTGCATTCCATTTCCAAGTCACCTCCTGTACTACAAATTCAATTTCATGCGCATTTAACACCGTGGTGCCTTTACCCCAATAAGTACCCAATTTAACATCAGTACCCAATTCGGCTTTAAGCTGATTTTCAATCTCTGCGACGTCGGTAACGAGCTTATTCTTACCTACCGCATCAACGATATATAATTCAAGCTTGCCACCCTTGGCAGTGGCACGATAGCTAAAGCACTCCCCTTTTTCTGACCAAAGAATTTGCTGTGGTACTTGATAGACTTTACCAAAAGACTCTCTTATTTCCTTCGCCCGTCTGTAATCATCCAATGTCCCCTGTGCCATCACAGAAGTCTGGCAGAGTATCCATAAGGCAGCTATTAACTTCAGTTTCATATGTAAATAGTTATTCATTCGTATTTATCTCAATTGTATTGTTATATGGTCAATTTTATTTCAGTTTGCAGACGTTTTATTGGTCAAATTTCATTGATCTGTTTTGTATGCCCACGTCCTTTGACAACATAATAGAGGGGGATTCCAAGAAGTGTAATAATTATCCCCGGCCAGGTAAATTGAGGTTTATAGATCACCAGTAAGACGATAAAGGAAAGTCCCATCAAGATATATATTGCCGGAATTATGGGATAACCAAAAGCCTTATAGGGCCTCGGAAGTTCGGGTCGTTTTTTGCGCAGCAAAAAAATACCAGCTATACACATGACATAAAAGATAACGACGACACAGGTAATCATATCTAGTAAATCTCCATATTTACCGGTTAAACACCACACTCCTGCAATTATTCCTTGTAGCCAAAGTGCATAAGCCGGCACCGCCCGATTGTTTAAACGACCGGTCTTCTTAAAAAATAAACCATCTTTAGCCATGGAGTAGTAAATCCGAGCTCCAGCCAAGATTAGCCCATTGTTACATCCAAAAGTACTTATCATAATCATTATGGCTAAAATGGTTATACCAAAAGGTCCGAATATCTCTTGGGCCACTACCATCGCTACACGATCTTTGGGGGCACTTGCCATCCCTTCTACCGTCAATATTCCAGTATACATCAAGTTGGTCAGAATATAGATGAAGGTCACAATTCCTGTCCCCAATGCTAAGCTGAGTCCGATATTACGTTGAGGATTTTTTATTTCTCCTGCCACAGCAGATGAGGAATGCCAAGAATCACTACTAAATAAGGCACCTACCAGTGCGGCGGACATTGCAGCGAAGGTACCAAACAAAGAATAACTTGCTATTGAGCCATCAGCATTCAAGCGATGCAAATCCCATCGAGCCTCTGCCGACCAATTCTGCTCCCACACATTAAGATCAAAAGCTGCAAAACCAAATAACACCAGCAAAATCAAACTCAATATTTTAATCAAGGTAAGTACTGTCTGTAATGTTTTACCATTTTGTACACCTCTGGTGTTAATAAATGTCAGAAATAATATGACGACTATCGCCAACAGCTGGGCGGAGGAGACATGATCATTTCCTAAAACAAGCAGATACACATCTTCATCCAGGACAGGAAATAAATACGCGGTGAATTTTGAAAATGCCACCCCCACGGCTGCAATTGTTGCCGTTTGGATGACAGCAAAAAAGGTCCAGCCAAAAGTAAAACTCACCAGGGGGCCGTAAGCCTCTTTGAGGTAAACGTACTGTCCGCCAGCTTTGGGAAACATTGCGCTCAATTCACCATAACTCAGCGCCGCTGCCAAAGTCATAAACCCACAGATCAACCATACGACCATTAACCAACCCGCAGCCCCAGTATGGCGGGCTATATCAGAGGATACGATAAATATCCCTGATCCAATCATACTTCCAGCAACTAACATCGTGGCATCCAATAGTCCCAACGATTTCTTAAATTCTTGATTCTGCGTGTTTGTATCCATAATCTAGGAAAGTGTTTAGTCAAAGTTGTAAAATTTCCATTTCGCCTGGTGGTTGGCATCAAGATGTTGATCAGTCAATATCGCCCTTAACATTTCCATAGGCAAATAATTTTCTTTGATAACGCGGTCATGAAAATCTTTATAGGACATTTTACCCTTGCCCACCAGCTCATCGCTGATACTTAATAATTGTAGCCCCCCTATCATATAAGCAAGCTGATATAAAGGATCGTAAGACCCCTCGAAGGAGCGTTTTACCTCACCATGCGCATTTGCCGGTTCGTGTCCTACCTGATCCACAAGATAATCTATACATTGCTGCGGTGTCCATTCGCCAAGATGAAATTTGATACTGAACGTGATACGCGCACAACGGTGCATTCGCCAAAACAAGATACCAATACGTTCTTCTGGTGTTTTTGCAAATCCCATCCGATACAAGAGCAATTCCCAGTACAAAGTCCAGCCCTCCGTCCAAAAAGGTGTATTAAAGCTCTGTTCACGGTAGGGTTTATATCTTTTATTCATAAAATATTGCAGATGGTGGCCTGGATTAAGTTCGTGCTGAACAGTTCCCAAAGAGAAATGTGGATTATTCCCCCGCATACTCATCATCTTCTGCTCGTAAGTCATTGTATTTGTCGGATAAGAAATACTGATCTCACGTCCGCCCGTAAAAAAAGGATTGACCAATTGCCGTTCAGGAGTCATCATAATCATTCCCCAAGTCTCATCCGCCAATTCGGGAATATCGATCAAGTTATGTGCTTTTATGAAGTCCTGTGCCCTGGCATACAATGCATTGATAAGATCAGGTTGTCTACCCTCAGCTACATACGTATTTTTGACCTTTTCCTGCGCGGCTTTCCAATTGTCGCCAAATCCCATTTCCCGAGAAGCCTTCAATAACTCAGCTACGCACCATTTCCATTCCTTATCGGCAATCTTCAATAAGTCGTCGGCATCATAGGCAATCATTTCACCTTTTAGCTTTTTATTGAGTGCCGCCTTACCGATCGGTCTGCCACCTATATTGCTTCCGTCATCAAAAACCTTCCAGTTGCTTTTAGTTTTAAGCGCTTCTTTATAAGCTACCAGCGCTGCATCAAGGCCTTCGTAAGATTTGGGCACCCACCATGTAAAATTGGGATCATAACCATTATAGAAATCAAATGAACTTTGCAGACGCTTTTGTAAAGACTCAACCATACCGATTAAATAGCTTACATCATTGGCATCTATTGCAGGTTTCTGCGCCAGCGCTTTTGTCTCCCGCAATACCGATTCACTGGCCTGTTCAAGCATTGTTGCAATCGCTTTACCTTCTACAAAAGTGCCCCTTCTGCGTTTTTGTTCAAACTGAAAGATGCTATCTGCAAATGGCAAATAAGATTTGAGCCGATGATAAGCATTCATCTCGTCATTTAATTCTTGTTGATGGTGTAAGATCTTTCGGTTTAACAGGATATAGTCTACCTGTCCATTTGTATTCAACTGATTATAATCAAAAGCTTTTAATTTGTCCAGATACGACTTATCCAAAGTGATTAATCTATTAATTTGTTCAGGCGACGGGCTGGCTTGTTGGAAGCCCCAGCCTTTGGGCATGGGCCCATAAAAATAATTTACTGCCTGCAGATCATTTTCATACTGAACAACGTAGGGTTCAATTGGTGTGGTGTGTTGAAACAAGTCCATTTTTTGCGCATTTAATGTCATTGGCACTGCCATACAGAGTATACCTAGACCAACACATGGCTTTACTTTAAGGTCAGTGTTTATCATTGTTTAAGTTTATTGTTAGCGTTATTGAAATCTGTCGTATCTACATTTTTATAGCTCGTCAAATATCTCCAACAAAATACGTCCAGGATTGTCCACGGACTTTTTATCATCAAATCAGTGATCGGTTGCCTGCGTTAAAGTCATGAAATACATAAACCTTTTTACAGGTACTGTCTTTTACTCATTTGAACTATGTTTATTTTTCTTTATCAAAGAAAGCAACTGATGGACAACTTAACTAACCGACTTTTGATCATTACTTATTGGATTTTGACCTCTGCCTTCAGATCCGAGCATCTTTAAGAAGTCTTTTGTGATCAAAAGGCTTCTTCTGATCGTTCTCCAAATGGACTTGATGTCATTACCATCGCCAACAACCTATGTGTAATAAATGTTATTTATACATTAAATGTATATTTTCGTAAATGATAAACCAAATTTTAGCTGAAATATGCTAAAAAAGTAATATCGTAGGTTAAATTTCAAGTATAAAGAACGGACTCAATAACACATATTTGTATTTAATTGACAATGCTGATAAAGCAAGTCGTTACTTGTTAAATCTTACAGAAAATGAACTTTAAGAAAAACCACTACCTTCTTTTTACCTTATTATATTTACATGCTGCCCTCACGGTGTTTGCCCAGCAGGATGAACATCCCGTATGGCAAGCTGTCAAAACACAAGCAGCAACATTGGGAATTGACAAGGGAGATAAGAGCTTTCAACTCGAAAAGTTGAAGATCAAAGTGGTAAATTCCTCACAGACTTTAGCGGCATTACAACAAATAGGCGGAGACGACAACTTCGACTACACCCCTGTGGAAATGCTGCGTAAGAGAGACCGTAATAATTTTTTTCATATTGGGGATATTAATATCAGTTTGAGAAAACAGGGTGAAACAACTTGGTCTACTTACTCATCCGCCAAAGACCGCAAAGAGGTAATCGCCCTCGATGCATCGGGGACAACTTTAGCTGCTGCTAATATCTCCCCGTCCTTGGGAGGGATCCCTCTTAAAGTGATCCGGAGCTGGAAGAATATCGGTGGTGACCTGATCTTGAGCTTCGAGGTCAGTAATCCAACAGAGCAAGCGATAGAAATCGGATCGCTGGGCATCCCGCTTCCTTTCAATAATAACATGGATGGTAAAAGCCTCGATCAAGCCCATGCACAGAACGTCTTTTTTGACCCTTACATTGGCAAAGATGCGGGTTATATCCAAGTAAATCATCTACATGGTCGCGGACCAAGCTTATTGGTATTGCCTTATGAGAATGCGGGTTTTGAAGCCTATAATCCCTTGAATAGCGATCCTACCCCCCGAAGCATAACTTTTGAAGGATTTCATGAATGGATGGTCCATACCAAAGCACATACCGAAACGGAATGGAAAGGCGTAGAACAATGGAATGAAGCGACCTCAACAACATTAGCGCCCAAAACGTCCAAGATATTTGCACTTCGCTTTGTGCTCGCCCCAAGTATCCGAGATATAGAAGCAGAATTGCTTAAAAACAATCGCCCTGTAGCCATTGGCGCTCCAGGGTATGTCATACCATTAGATAATCCGGTAAAGCTCTTTCTAAAGCACAACAAAGAAATTAAAAAAATCAGTGTATCCCCTGAGCATGCACTCACCCTTAGTAAGCTAAAGCAAACTGCAGGCCAATGGCAACAATACGAGGTAAAAGGAAACCGTTGGGGGCGCGCACGCGTTACTGTGATTTATGAGGATGGCAATGAACAGACAATACATTATAAAGTGATCAAATCCGAGAAAGACGTCGTCAATAACCTTGGCCACTTTCTGACCACAAAGCAATGGTATGAAAACGACAAGGATCTATTTGGACGCTCCCCTGCTGTCATTTCTTACGATTATGAAGAGCAAAAACAAGTTACGCAAGAACGACGAGCTTGGTATGCGGGATTAAGCGACGAAGCAGGTGCTGCGAGCTGGCTTGCAGCCATCATGAAACAGGTCCTACAACCCGACCAACAGGAGATTGAAAAGCTCAAGCATTTTGTCAACGAAACCATGTATGGCCGTATCCAGCATGCTTCGGGTGCACAAAAATACGGTGTAGTAAAAAGTTTATTTTATTATGCTCCTGATTCTTTACCAGCAGGCACCTACGACGACAAAATTAATTGGAAGACTTGGTCGGCCTGGCCTAAAAAAGAAGCCGACGATATTGGAAGGTCCTATAACTATCCACATGTTGCCGCTGCACACTGGGTAATGTATCGGCTTGCCCGCAACTACAACAATCTTGTACAGGAAGAAACATGGGATACCTATCTGGACCGTGCTTTCAATACGGCAATAGCAATGGTAGAGAAAGCGCCCTATTATGCTCAGTTTGGCCAGATGGAAGGTAGCATATTCCTGATTATCTTACAAGATCTCCGCGAGGAAGGGATGATAACGCGTGCGAATCAACTGGAAGCAGCAATGCGTAAACGAGCCGAACATTGGAAAACACTCAATTATCCTTTTGGCAGTGAAATGCCTTGGGACTCCACCGGCCAGGAAGAAGTCTACCTGTGGTCACGCTTCTTTGGATTTGATGAAAAAGCGCAGGTGACGCTCAATGCTATCCTTGCCTATATGCCAACGGTGCCGCACTGGGGTTACAACGGTAGTGCCAGACGCTATTGGGATTTTGTTTACGGCGGAAAGTTGTCGCGCATTGAGCGTCAATTGCATCATTACGGTTCTGCACTCAATGCGATCCCCGTTCTGACAGAATTTCGTCGTCATCCCGAAGATTTCTACCTACTACGGATCGGACATGCAGGCATGATGGGAGCGCTTGCCAATGTTACGGAAGATGGTTTTGGCCCAGCAGCATTCCATTCTTATCCGAGCACATTGGCAAATGATGGAATCAGTGGAGACTATGGTACGGGATTCTATGGCTATGCAGTCAACTCTGGAACCTATATTTTCGAACATCCCGAATTTGGATGGCTGGCATTCAGTGGCAACCTCAAAGCGAACAGGAAAGCTGTAGACGTTGCTATAACAACAGCCTCTCGGGGCCGAATTTTTCTAGCAAAAGAACAACTTTGGCTCACAACCGATGCCGGGGAAATTGAGCGTTTGACTTACCAGCTGAACGATAGGAACATTGTCTTACATTTACACATAGGGAATCAGGAGCATACTAAGCAAGTTTTACTCAACATAAATCCCGAAAGTGGCTATGAGATAAAAGGTATGCACAAAGATGACCGTGGTCGATATCGTATCCCCTTGTCAACGAAAACGGTCATCCTGACAAAATCAAAATAAATAACGTGAAAAGCAAAAGGTGCCTGATAAAATGGGCACCTTTTCTTATGGATTGATAACCAAGCTATTTCCCAGTCCCGTCATAAATCCAGGGCCTATATTTTGCGCTTTCAACAAATCCCGATGTTTGTTGTCCAGCTTAGGAACTCCGGCATCGGCCGCTGTAGCGAAAGGATAATTACCAACAAAAGCTCCTAATACCGGACTATTGCTGGTTGGTTCATAAATGCCATCGGCCGTCAATGTATATTGAGGATTCTGACGGCTGAAGCCGGCAGGTAGCTGTTGGCTTGTCGGCACATCAAATACGATATTTCCCTGATAAACAAAGTTAATGGGCTGGTCTGTAAAGGTCAGCATGGTTGACTGCGAAGCCTGTGAAACCACATTATTTGCAATATGCCCATCTGTTGGCGGTAAGGTACGATTGTTTCCTCCCTTTCCCGAACCGATATCAAAAGATTGCTGGCATTTGATCATGGTATTGGCCACCACCTTCACACGTTTGACCTGAAAATAACCGCTCAAGGGTGAATTTGGTACGCCATCCATTACAGCCAAAGGTGCTTTTTGCCCTGTTCCAGCCATATTCTGAAAATAATTGTTGTAGACGATATGATCCTCGCCTATAATACGAATTCCACCTGCGGCACTGATACCATTACCGACGAAATAGTTACCGTAGACCGCAGAGCCATTTCCATGTCTCAGACACAGCGTTCCCTGACTCTCGTAGAAGAAATTGTTACGGATCGTATCCGCCCCCATTTTGTTGGAGATAATTTCTGTTTCCCCATTGCAACGTTGAAAGATATTATCTTCAATGGTCGTAAATGCACTTGTCATAGACCAATCACTTGTACCGATACGGATGGTCTCGCCCCCATTGTTTGGTAAAGCCGCCCGTTCACCAAAGAAATTATGATCAATCCGATGTTTCATCGTTTTGCTCGTTCCCCACACAACCATTGTAGGGCCCTGATGAGCTTTGCCTTTGAGATAACAATGGTCGACACGATGGTTGGATCCATTGATGGACACCCAACGATAGTCTGTTGTTACAGTAGGCGGATTGTAATCCACAATTGCGGTATTCGTTAAGCGGCAATTTGAGGACGAGGACGTGAAATCAACGACGTTTTTGCCTGAAGTATAGCCATTCTGAAAAACAAGTCCACTCACCACGAGCCATTTTCCTGTAATACTGATGGAGGAAGTTCCTTCCATAAACACTGCCCCCGGTTGTTCGGCCATCAATACAATAGGCTGCTGACTGGTCCCCTGAGCGTTAAATGTAAGTTCCTGATTGGTCCATTGCCCCGATTTCATGATCACTGTATCTCCGGGCTGAAGACTTAGCGCTTGCAGCTCGGCTGCAGATTGAATGGTATGACATTGCGCGCAGGCGATACCATTTAACTTTAATTTTACCGCAGCCGGTTTTTCACAGCTGCTACCGATCACCAATAAAAGTGATAGCGAAGCAAAGACTGATTTTTTCCTGATCATAGTTAAGTTTATTTAAGGTGTTTAATTACTGCAGGGAACTAAAAGGATAAACGGTGGTATTTCCTTTTACTCCATAAACATGAACTACACCGTTTGTGACGCCGTATCCCCCGGATCTATTGGTTGTTTTATTATTAATCTGAATCGGGGCCAAATCACTGTTGTTCACCAGTTTTAAATACATCACACCCTCCTGATCAAAACCTTTCCCTTCGTTCAGGTAGCCCAGTAGCGATCTTTTACTTGCCACCGTATTTTCCGGCAATAAGGTCCTTACTTTCAAATTGTTGATCGTCAGATCAGCAAAGTTATATTTACCTTCGAGGATAAGGTAGAGAAAATAATTCCGTACATCTTCTTTGCTATAATCTTCCCACTTCGTTGCAGGCCTGGTCAGCGGTGTACCGGCACCATCCATGCCGGTCACAATAGGAAAATCAAAAAAAAGTCCGCCGGTCACTTTTTTTGTCTTGGCATCCCAAATCTTAACGGCATCATTATGTAAAAAAATAAATGTCCGATCTGCTTTTTCCAGTTCGTTCAGATCAACACCGGCGTACTCCAACCCCATACGCATCCATTTAAAAACCGTATCTGTTGGATTTTCGGGCGTTCCATAGGAACGATTTTCTAAAAACTTCTTCGCACTAATGCCAATATTAGGATCCAGCGTTTTATGGTTGTAATCGTAATTTTCCTGCAATTCCATATCGAAGAGGGAACAGCTAGTTGTCAATAAGGTCAGAAGCATCGCCCCTACCTGTATCCACTTGATGTTAAAATTTCTTTTCATAATTTCCTTTTCTTTAAATACCGCATTTAATCTGTATACCCCGGATTCTGAACCAACAAACTATTGGAGTTTAAAACATTTCTATTCAATGGCCAGTAGGCCCGATTTTTAGGGTCCAAGAATCCAGGCATTTCCAGGTTTCCGGCATCCTCTTGTCTACGTTTCAAAATAGGATCCATTACTTCCTTAACGCGATTTGTTCTGACTAGGTCGAACCATCTCTTCCCTTCTCCAAAAAGCTCCAGCTGCCGCTCGTTCAGGACTGCGGTTTCAAGCGCATAAGGGGTGGCCAATTCGGGTGCGTTCAGGTCATACGCTGGAAGTTGAGCACGTTTGCGCACAAAATTCAAGTATTTAATGGCTTTTTCCCGGTCCCCTCTTGCATTCAAGGCCTCGGCATATAAAAGATAAATATCACTCAGTCGGTACATGGTGAGATAGACAGGAAGTAATTGATTAGTTGCCGGCCACGGGTCCGCTTTGGTCGGATTTGCTTCAGTTGGATACCATTTAATAAATCGGTCCCGTTTATTGCTTGGCATACCAAAATAAACATCCAAGGTCTGCTTTGGCCGAATATCCGGACTTGGGGTTGCTGTCGTCTGTGGCAGGAACCAACTTGTCCAGATCCCCTCATCCACAATCACCTGCTTGTTATTTGCCGTCCAGGAAGTCTGCATGCAGGCACAGCCATTTTTCAGGTAATCCCAATGGATACTCCAAATCGTCTCTTTGCTGGACGATGGACTGGTAAAGATAGTTTTCCAGGTTGCAGCATCCTGTAGGTTGGTCTCATTTAGTCCAGCATAAGTGACATTCGTGGGCGACTTGGCCAAGAATAATTTCTCGATCCACTTTATTGCATTTTCGTGATCTCCCTGCCACATGTATACATCAGCCAGGATCGCACATATTCCAGCTTCGCCGATTGTCCATAAGGGGCTTTTGGCGTTTTTTGTAGTCAAGGAATAGGCTTTTTCCAAATCCGGGATAATCACCTCTTTTATGATTTTTTCTTTCGGTTCACGCGCTCTTTCAGCGGGTTTCTGCACGTCTTCGTAAGGTTCTAACCAGATTGGCGCGTCACCCCAGACACGGACGATATAAAAGTAAGACATGGCACGAAGTGCATAACTTTGTGCTAAATAATCGTTTTGCATTGCCGTTGTGATCCGGCTATCCAATTGTGCTGCCTGCGGAATATATTTAATATTGTTATTCGCTCGCCCAATGGCCGTATACAAGCCGCTCCAATCTGAAAAATCATTAGAAGGGGTAATACTGTTCAACACAATTTCATCCACATAATCCTTGGTATAACTAATAAAGCGGTCGAAATTGTCAGATCTGTATTCTCCCCAGTAAAGATATTTTTCGGTATACTGCTCCTTCCCGACCATTTCTAGCTGAAAGGCACTATACATGCCAGCTATTGCAGCTTGCACATCATACATATTTTTGTAATGCTGATCCAGCGTTCCATCTGCAAGCGGTTTTTCCTCCAAGAATTTATTACAGCTCCCCAATGAGCTTAAGCAAATTAATGCTGCTAAAATTTTTATTTTGTACATAATTGAAAACTTCTAAAAATTAACATTTACACCGAAACCAAATTCCCTCCTTCTTGGATACCGGCCATCGTCCTCCCCTGGCGTCAACGGATTCGTTGTGCTGAATTCAGGATCATAGCCCCTGTAGTTTGTCCAGGTCAACAAATTTGTTCCGTAGATATAAGTGGTAATGCCTTTCATCTTCACTTTACTTGCTAGATTTGGGGCGAACGTATAAGCCAGACGCGCACTGGCAAGCCGGATAAACGAAGCGTCTTCGATATACAGGCTATTTTGGTTGGTCTTCATATTTCCGCGATTATTTCTTTCAGGATAATAAGGATATTTGGCCTCATCCCCCGGTTTCCGCCATACATTATAGACCATATCCGGTGATCCCGCGCCTGTATTGGAAGGATAGTTCTGACGCTGTAACAACGCATTGTACACTTCTCCGCCTATTGCACCGTTGAACAGTACATTTAAAGAAAATCGGTTGTAAGTAAATGTCTGCATAAAACCAAAGTAAAAATCAGGGGTAGGATTGCCCAGGATCATACGGTCATCGTCATTGATCAAGCTATCGCGTTTGCTGTTGAGCCATTCGGCATCCCCACCTTTCAGCTTACCATCGGGAGCATAAAGGTGATGCACTGTACCTTCATAATTTTGGCCGTCTGAAGTATATACAGGTTTACCATCGCGATACAATGGTTTTCCCTGGTCATCTAGCACCAGTGTCAATTTATCCCAGTTGTCGTTATAGGCATTGGACTCATCCCAGGCATATACACCTAGATTACGCCATCCGTAAAAATTACCAATGCGTCCACCTTCTTCGAGATACCATTTATTCCCCGGAAAGAAAGGTATACCATCTGCCAGTTTCACGACCTTGCCACGTTCAAAGGAGATATTTCCATTGATTTCCCAGGTAAAGTTCGGTCGAACAATCGGTCGGGCATTGATAACAAACTCCATTCCCCGGGTTCGGATCGATCCCACATTCACCTGAAGTTTTGTATAGCCGGTTTCTTTGGGCAATTCTCGTGGATATAACAAATCTGTCGTTGTTTTTACATAATAATCTGCGGTAAAACCCAATCTTCCATTGAGAAAAGTAAGATCCAACCCCACATTATTCTGGGTTGTCATTTCCCATTTTATCAGATAATTGCCTAATGTTGGGGTCATTGAAGCCCCCCCAACACCATTATAATTGCCTCCAAAAGCTACTTTAGCATAAGATTCGTAATCCCCTATTTTATCATTTCCAAGCTGTCCAAAACTATAGCGCAGTTTCGCATCCTGCAATGCCGGTTTAGCCCATTTCATAAAGTTTTCATCCGAAAAACGCCAGGCTGCAGACCCCGAGAAGAAATTTCCCCATTTGTTGCTCGGACCGAATCTTGAAGAACCGTCTCTTCTGTACGAGGCCTGGAGGAGGTAACGGCTTTTATAGTTGTAGCCAATTCTGCTGAATAACGAGGCTGTCGCATTTGCTGTCGCCGATGTATAGGTCTTCGATGAGGTTAGATAATCCGGAAATGTGACCAGGACTTCTTCATTTACACTGTTCAAATATTCAGAATGGAAACGATCGAAACGTCTACGATCGGCACTAAATCCGAGCAGGGCATAGACGTTATGGTCCTGTGCAAATGTCTTATTATAATTGGCAAATGCCTGAAATTCCCAGGAGAAAGTCTTGGTGAATTCGTTCGATCCACTGTTCTGATCTTTATTGGCCGATAGAAAACGGGGGGAAAATCCTGTGTTTTGCAAATTATCCAACCGCGCGTTAAACAAAGTCGTCAGTTTTAGATCATTCGTCAATTGATAGTCCAATTGGTTATTGAATTGCCCCGAATAAGTTTCATCAACATTTTGTTCATATAAAGCATTGGCGATTGGATTTCTTTTAGACCCAACGTAGCTTGTCAATGACCCGTCAGGATAATAGATCAGCGAATATGCTGGCCTATCCATTACCACACGTACCGTATTTGCGATTGGAATCGTATTGCCTTTTTGCCAGGCGAAGGAAATATTATTGGAGTATCTCAATTTAGATGAAGCCTGATACTCCACATTGATCCGAGATTGCAAACGCTTTGCATAACTATTCAAGATAATAGACTTATCATCCAAATAATTTAGACTGCTATAATAACGGAGATTTTTTTGGCCGCCACCTATACTTAACTTGACCTCTTTCTTTTGTGCAAGATTGCCTAGAAGCAATTTTTGGAGATCGTTATCCGCGTTAAAGCTTGGATTCAGCGAGTCAATATTGCTATTCTGCCCTTGTATGTTCCTAAATTCGCGCACTTCAGCCGAATTACTCACGGGAATATAATGCGCCAAACGGCCAAAGAGATGGTTATAATTGACATTAATCAAAGGTTTCCCTTCTGCCCCGCGCTTGGTTGTGATCAAAATAACGCCATTCGCTGCACGCGATCCATAGATGGAGGCAGATGCAGCATCTTTTAACACTTCGATGTTTTCGATATCCGTAGGATTAATATTTGCGCCATCCGGGTTGATAACACCATCCACCAAATATAAAGGACCATTACCACCATTCAGCGTTGACGTACCGCGTACCTGAATCGATCCTGTTGCGCCAGGAGCGCCACCACCATCATTAACAATAAGTACACCAGCTGCTTGTCCTTGTAAGGCATCAAATAGATTAACGGGTTGTCTTTCCTGAATTTTTTTCGCGTTTACTGAAGAAATCGCTCCAGTTAAATCTCTCTTTTTGGCTACGCTACCATAGCCAGTAACGACGATCTCATCCAGCGCATTATCATTTTCACCCAGTTGTACATCAATCTGCCGTTGGCTGCCGACTGTTCTTTCTTCCACTTTCATGCCTACCTGGCTAAAAACCAGAATTGCTGCCGGTGCAGCCGCTATCTGGTATTTCCCTGCGGCATCTGTGCTTGTCCCCTGGTTCTTCCCTTTAACCCGGACACTCACTCCTTGTAGCGCTTCACCTTTGCTGTTGCTCACTTTGCCTGAAATTCGGACATCTTGTTGAGCAAACAGCGGTAAGCCCATACTTCCCATTATAACAAATAGGCAGAGTACCAAGCACCCCATTTTTGTGATACTTTTCATCATAAGATAGATACTATTAATTGGTTATTATTATTCAAAGGTATTCAGCTTTATTACAGCTTCAGTTAAAATCAGCGTCAACGCCGATCAACGTTTCTAGCTGATTCAACTTAAATTCCTTAATTGGTTATTGTTTATAATTCGTTATACCCAAATATCGAGCAGTTCGTCGTATCCAAGAGGGTAAATTTTGTTCTTTTTAGCAGTAAAAATTGGTCATTTATGCCTAAAACCATCTATTTGCCTACTGCCGTACGAAATTTCAGTATTCTTACTTTGTCATAAATTCAAATCTAACTGTCCCAAACGAATTTGGTTTTCCTTGTTGCGGTTTGGATATTTCTCCCGTCAGATTCCCCTGTGCATTTTTTTTGACCAACACCCGACGCCAGGCATAGTTTCCTTTTTCATAATCAAAGCTCACCCCATCATCGTCATATAGCTGATAGTTCCCTTCCTTTTCTCCATAGTAGCGGATGGTCAAATCAACTTTCTCGTTGGGGAGCGGCGCGTGTAAACGACTGCCCATCATAGGTATAATACCCCCATCTTTGACGTAGACCGGTATACGGTCGATACCCGGATCGGCTGTGATCTCTTCTCCATTGCCCACATATTTCCCCGTGTAGAAGTCATACCAATTCCCTTTGGGCAGCAGCACCTTACGGGATGACTCCCCAGCGAATAGCGGTGCAACTAGTATATATTCGCCACACATATATTGGTCCTTGACCTCCCTGTTGACGGCTTCCAGGTAAGGATTTGTTTCCAGATCCTGATTACCCAACACTGCTTTTGCCTGTCCCTGAAAACCCTCCTCCAAGACCATCGCCCTGAAAGGCGGCGTCCCTTCAAAGTGATATTTTGCAAATTCGGAATATAAATATGGCATCAGCTCCATCCGCAATTGAGCATAGTACTTTACCTGGTCAGCGACTTCGGGAAAGGACCAAGGTTTTGTCCCACTGGACCAAGCATTGATCATCGCCATTGGCGAAAAGACAACGGATTGAAAACGACGCAGCCATTCCTCTCCCGTCTTTGATCCCCTTACTTCCGGCGTCCATAGTACACCACAGAATCCACTATTGACCAGTGCTGTGATAAAATCTTGATGACTATAATAATCGTTGTAGATGACATAGGGTAAATTATTGGCTCCGGCATTGGATGCACGTACCAATCCATAGGTTCGCTTATTCTGACTTCTGTATAAACTATCGGTCAGTTTCTGCGCAAGTACACCATAAGTTTGCCGCATCTGGATACCACTGATACCCGATGGAAATTTGGCCATATCGGGCCAAAGATAATAATCGTAGCCATCGACTTCATCTATTTTATAGCCACTGATACCGATATTAAGCTGCGCATCGGTGAACTGTTTGGCAAGGATTTTTTTAGCTTCTGGATGGTTCAAATCCGGAACTGTACCGCTCCAAACCGTGTGCGAACCAGTAAAGGGTTCGATCGCCTTATTGATACCCGCTTCCGGTGAGATATATGGATTTGTCCAAAGGTTCAAACGCACGCCCTTAGCGGCCAATTTTTGAGTTAACGAGGCTGGATCGGGAAAACGTCCCCTATCCCATTCAAATGTACATGGGTAGGCGCGGGATTGCCATCCAGGTTCAAGACCGATGAAATCAAGCGGGAAACCATTTTCTTCAAATTGAGCAGCCTCATTGAGTACCTCTTCGGCGGTATAGAGTTTCTGTACCCGCTGCGTAAAGCCCAGCCCCCATCGTGGGGGCAAGGTTCCTCCGCCGCAAAATAAGTTGTATCGTTTGACTGCATCTAAAGGACTTACGCCTGCAAATACATAAATTTCCACGCCTGCAGCTGGAACAAAAATTTCCACTGCATCCGAATAGGGGCGTGAGCTCCAGCTTTTATCCGTATTGCGATCCTTTGGTTCCGCAGGCTGTTTCGCATCTTTACGGACGCCCGTACCCACATAATAGGTCAGGTACTGCGCCGAATTGACAAGCACCCCATACCCCTTGGAGGATAGATAAAAAGGAACTGGAGCATGCGTACGACCATTATCTATGCCCCCATAGTGGTCGACATGCAGATTAAGTATCTTACCACGTTGGTGAACAGTTTGAAAATTCAGGCCTAAACCATAAATCTGCTCATTTTTTGTCAATGGCATCCGCACATAGGTTTTCCCGTCAATCCGTTCCGCATGAACTTCCATTTTCGGAAATGGAAAATCAGTTGATTGCAGCTGTTCAAGTGTTGCAGCGCGCGGTTTACTATCAGCAGCACCCAGCAACGTGTATTTCTCAGGCTGACCAAAGGTACCTTTCCATACACCGGGATACTGTTCCTTCCATTGAATAGGTTGCGCTTTTGCCTGACTACAAAGCAGCAGCAAGAGGATAATCAGAATTTTCCGCATAATTAAGTTATTTTTTCAACAAGGCATTTACACACCAGAGTATCGGTGCCTGTCCATGCATATCACCCGTCTTTTGTTTTCGATCCAGATAATATTGATAGTCATTTTTTCTGTTGGTACCCTCGCAGACATTGGCGATGTCCCCCTCCTTATTGATATATCCGACCAGTGCTATCCAGGCCTTGCGTGCTATCGGAGTATATTCTTTGGCATCAAGCCAGCCATTTCTCACACCAGTAATAAGTGCGTAGGTAAACATGGCTGACCCCGAGGTCTCGACCCAAGATTCCGGTTTGTCAATCAGCTGCCCCCACAGACCATCCTCCCGTTGATACTTTTTGAGGCTAGCCATCATTTTTTTGTAAGAGGCTAATATCGCAGGTTTATTGGGATTATCTTGAGGCAAGGAAGACAATAGCTCACTCATCCCTGCCGCCATCCAGCCATTCCCTCTTCCCCAAAAGAAAGGTGCATCCGGGGCATGATAGAATAAACCATTATCCTTCTGGATCGTATCGAGGTAAACAAGCATTTCATGGGCAGCACGGTCAATGTACTTACGCTCCCTGGTCACCTGAAATGCTTTGGACTGCACCATGGTGATCATGTACATATCATCTATCCAATAGCGGGTCTGCCAGGTCAGCCCCTTATCCAGAAACTTTTGGTAAGCATCTTTCACCGTTTGAGGAGAATCAATAGGAATGCTCCATTGCACATCGGCAAAACGCATCCCCATTTCGCGGAAAGTTTTGTTTTTTGTCTGCCGATAAAGTTCCAGCGGAACAGTTCCAAACACAGCATAATCCACATGCCAGGGTCGGGGAACCAAATGCTTCTCTGTATCAAAAAAAGGCATAAAACGTTGTGTTAACTTATTGAGAAGCGCCTTATCTTGGCTAACTTCAGCAAACTTCAATGCACCATACCATGCGCATACTTCAGGATAAGTAATGGATTTGGGTGGTGCTGGCGGTTTAAAGCTATTATGTGGACTTTCGGCAAAACGCTGCGCGACCAATCGGCCAACACGCGTTGGATTGGCCTTTTCGGGCCAGTTTTTTAAATCCATGTGCTGAGCCGACGCATATAGCGCCAAAGACACAGCAATACCCGAGAGTATCGACCTCACAATTGTTATCATCAGCTGGGTTTATATTTAGTTATCAACCCAAATATCGTTATGCGGCTGTTTTATGATGGGGTAATTTTCGGTCATTTAAGTGGAAATATTGACATCTTTGCTTTCAGAGTAGAAAGAATTACAAATCTACCATTACACGTAGGCTCATAAAAGCCATTAACACAACGATTGTCGCACCAATCAGTGTAAGGATAATCGGTTGTTTATATAGGCCGACAATAGCTGGTTTATAGGCCGCAATCAGCATCACGGTCAACGAGATGGGCAATATAATACCATTCACTGCGCCAGCGATAATCAATAGATGAACAGGTTTACCAACAAAAACAAATATTAGGGTGGAAATCAAGATAAAGGCAATGATAATCCAATTTTCATTTTTAGCGATACTTGTGCTGAATGTTTTTATAAAAGAAACAGAAGTATAAGCCGAGCCGATAATGGACGTAATTGAAGCCGCGAACATCACCAGGCCAAACAGGCGATAACCAAAGTTGCCCGCTGCAAGACGGAAGACCGAAGCTGTAGGATTACTGTCATCAATCAGCAAGCCCCGACTTAGCACACCTAGCGCAGCCAAAAATAAACAAACCCTGACCAGAGAAGCAACAGATATCCCCATGACAGCACTTCTATTGACAGTAGGTAAAGCATCAAACCCCTTTACGCCCGCATCGATCAGGCGATGACCACCGGCAAAAGTAATATAACCGCCGACGGTACCCCCTACCAGTGTAATGATCGAAACAAAGTCGATTTTTGCCGGCGCGACCGTCCGCAATACTGCCTCGCCCAATGGTGGGGAAGATATCAATGTGATGTAGATAAAAGCCAATATCATAATTGCCCCCATCAGCTGTGTAAAACGGTCCATCGCTTTACCGATCTGTTTGTTTAAAAATACGGCAATGGCGATGAATGCCGAGACGCAGGCGCCGGTCATAACATTCACGCCAAAGAGCGCTTCCAGTCCCAAACCCGCTCCAGCGACATTACCAATATTGAATGCCAGTCCGCCGAGGATAATAAGCAGGGAAATGATGCTCCCTAATCCCGGCAACAGTTTATTCGCGATATCCTGTGCTCGCATTTCAGAAACCGCTATTACGCGCCAGATATTTAGCTGAACGCCAATATCAATCAGAATAGACACCAGAATAACAAATCCAAAGCTAGCGCCAAGGGATTTGGTAAAAACTGTTGTCTGGGTCAAGAATCCCGGACCGATTGCTGATGTCGCCATCAACAATGCCGCACCAATAAGCGCTGAAGTATTTCGCTGTTTCATCGGATTATGATATCTTGATCTAGTAAGGTTTGGTTAATTGTCCTGGCAAATTGAACCGCTTCTTTGCCATCGCCATGAAGGCAGATGGTATCCGCCTGGATATCTACTGCAGTACCTTGCAGGGAGATAACTTTTCCGGTTTTGATCATATGGACCACCTGTTCTGCGGCCAGCTTGGGATCGTGGATCAACGCATGCTTATCCGAGCGGGATGTTAAGGATCCATCCTGTTGGTAAGTGCGATCGGCAAAGACCTCATTATAAACCTTCAGTCCTTTCATTTTGCCAGCTTTGATCAGTTCGCTCCCCGAAAGCCCATATAATAACAGCGCGGGATCTATATCATAGATTGCCGCTGCAATTGCGTCCGCCAGTTCCGGTTTTCTTGCTGCCATATTATAGAGCGCCCCGTGCGGTTTAACATGGTGTAGCGCTGAACCCTGCACTTTGGCGCAAGCAGCAAGCGCACCGACCTGATAGACGACCAGCTCGTACACTTCCTGCGCCGTCAGCTGCATCTCACGCCTGCCGAAGCCTACCAGATCCGGGAGGCCGGGATGAGCACCGATTTTGACCTTGTATTTCAGGGCAAGCCGCACCGTATTCATCATCGTAGTGGGATCTCCGGCATGAAAACCGCAGGCAATATTTATGGCCGAAACATACGGCAGGATTGCCTCGTCATCGCCTATTGTCCAAGCGCCGAAGCTCTCGCCCATGTCACAATTTAAGTCTACAGTATGTGGTTTATTCATATTTCAATGCGATTGCGCTTTTCAGTTTCTTTAATTGAGCATGCTGTTTCTTTAACAGGTTGTGCGCTTCATCGAGGCTGATCCGTTCAAAGCTGATGTGATCATTTGGTCCTTTTTGCGCTAGAAGTGGAAGATCTATTGTCGCCACCTGAGCAATCAACGGATAGCCACCTGTGGTTGGATGATCAGCCATTAGGATTATTGGATTGCCATCGGGTGGTACCTGTATGCTGCCGAATGTCACCGCCGTTGACAACAGTTCTTTTTGTGCTGTTAGCCGTAGCGGTTTGGATGTTAGCCGATAGCCCATCCGGTCCGAGTTATTGCTGATGGTAAATACATCCGAGAAGAAGCTTTTTTGAGCTTCGCTTTCAAAGCCGGCGAATTGAGGTCCTTCCATTACCCGGATGACAGTCGTTGCTAGGTCAGGATATAAGTTAGGATCCACAGCCCAGTGAAACGCCTCCTCTTTCCCTACATAATAGCGACGAAAAGCGATCTTATCGCCTTCCTGAAGAGACCTTCCCTTCCACCCGCCTATTTGTCCTTTACTGTATGTTGATCTGCTGCCCAGTATTTCGGGAATATCAAGCCCTCCCTGAAAACAGATATAAGCCCTGCAACCAAAATTTCGACGGCCAAAAGAAATCAATGAACCAGCCTCAACGGGGACCGGTTTCCACATAGGCAGTGGATTACCATCGATCGTGGGTGATAGATCTGCCCCAGTCACGGCAATAAGTTGCTCCTGTTCGAAGTAAATCGTCGGCCCCATGACTGTACATTCTATTGCAGCTTCGTTATCTGGATTCTCCAATATGCTGTTACCCAAGCGAAGCGCATAGCTATCCATTGCACCACTGACAGGCATACCGTAACGTTGTAGCCCGTAGCGTCCTAAGTCCTGTACTGTTGTCAGCATACCAGCTTTGACGACTTTAATGCCCATTGCCTTTTGTTTTTAGTTGTACAAATTCATCGTACGTTATGGGAATAAAAGCTACGCGATCCCCCGCTTCGAGCAGTGAGGGGTTCTCCTGCGTGAGGTCAAACAGCTGTAGCGGTGTATGCCCGATAATCTGCCAGCCTCCGGGAGTGGCTATGGGATACACACCAGTTTGTTGTCCGGCTATGCCCACAGCACCAGCCTCAATCTTCAGACGAGGGACCTCTTTTCGCGGTGTCGCGATCCGACTGTCCATCCCACCCAAATAAGGAAATCCGGGAACGAAACCAAGCATATACACCAGATATTCCCCTTCACTGTGTATACGGACCACCTCTTGCTCAGACAGTCCATGATATTGTGCTACATAGGCCAGATCAGGCCCATTATAGCAGACAGGAATTTCTTTTCTGACACCTTTATATTCTTGGAGTTCGGTCATATCCTGCACAATTGTTTGAATAGCCGAAAGCAGTTTGTTATAGGTTATTGTAAAAGGACTATAATAGATCGTGATCGTTGTATAAGCTGGAACATATTCGATTATGCCAGGTTGCGACCAGCTGTCAATATGGCTAGCAACCTGACGAACACGCGCATTGACCGCCTCGGAAATTCCATCACCAAAAGAGAGAACAAGCGCCTGATCCCCTAATGGATAATGTCCAATGGAATTGGGCAAGGTTATACCGAAAGATTGCGTGTGGGGGATTCCCATAATTTGTCTATTATAATCTATACAAAGATTATAAATACCAAACGATAATCAAAAAATAATTAGGTTGTTAGCTGAAATGAATATTATCTTATTTACTATTTTTTCTCCGGCCAGCACGGATCTTTTTGACGAACTCGACAGAGACTTTGGCAAGATCTGCTATCTCACCATCGGACAACTCCAGCTTAGAAAGGAGATTTTCTACAACCTCGATACTTTTTGCAGTTATTCCTTGTGCTAGGCCTTCTTGTCGCGCAAAGTCTAGTGCCTGCTCCTGATGTTGCCTTACAGCCTCTGCATCCCATTTACATTTTAAACTTACATTATACATCGCTCGCTCTTTTTTTTTAGAATTACTATTCAATAATGATGTTAATACCGACCATTTTGGCCTTGTATTTAATCTTTTCGATAAGGCCGTAGTAGCTCCAGTTGCGCAACAGGAATTCATCGCCTTTTGCAATTTCTTCCTTATTGGATTGGTTGACTAACAAGAGTGTACCCGCTTGTGCTTTCACACAAAGTTCTATTAACCTCCGGCTATACAAGTGGAGTTTGGTATCTACATAATTTTTCTCCTTTTCGTCGTAGTGTTCCAAGCTTTTCATTTTCCGCTTACGCCCACGCCCACCTTTGTCAAATGCGGCAGCCTTCTGCAAACGATGTCGCGCTGCTTGGATAGCCATACGGCGGTAAGTAAACTCTTCTTTATTACCGATCTGAAAGGATTCCTTACCGATGACTACAGCAATAGGGTGTTCAATGGAAAGCGACGCTTCGGCGATAACGTTATCTTTCAATTCTTTGATCTTTTTCGGAAGTTCCAGAGCCAAGAGCAGAAAGATTTTACCTTTAACAATTTTGAGTGCGCTACTACAGATTTTGATCTGCCCCACGAGTGCACGTTGGAGCAACACCCTTTTATCCGATCGGTCTTTACCGAGGTATGTCCGAAAAGGTATTTTGAATAGTGTGAATTTAAAATCTCTATTATTCTCATCTTTACTCAAGTTAATTTGTCTACCAGAAAAGGGAATTGGCATGTCTTTTTTATAATTGCGGAGTGATTTTTCACCCTTCCAGTATGAGAGACGATCTGCCTGAAAATATTTGATTAAAGCCGTGTTTATCTGTGATAGAATATCCGTAGGAATTCGTCCCTTAAAATAACTGGACAGCAGGCGATAAGTTGTATTCATCCGTGAAGTATTCAATACACCTTCCGGATCTTTTGCCTGGTCTGCAAGTTTTATTTTCACATCTTCTTGTAGATAGATTAGATCTTTGAGATTCTCTTGTACATATTGGTGGGTGATGACCATGTTAGCACCACGGAAGACAAGATCCTGCCATCCAAAGAGCTGTTTAAAATATTCCGATCGTTTTTCTTTATCATCACAATCCACAAAGACCTGTATTTTGCGGGTCAATATCATTGTATCAGCTGCCATATCTTTTTATGTTTAGTTATGCCGTTTTCTTAGCAGATTTAATTTTTGCATGTGCATTAATAAATAATGTACGCACCTCTCCCCCATCCAATTGTAACGCTTCTGAAATCTTGTCAAAAGAATACTGTAATTCATAGCGCATGCGGAAGACTTCAGCCTCCTCTTCAGTCATTTCGCCATTTAATTTAAATTCCACAGGTTTAGCCATGAGCTGCATTTTCTCTTCACTATTAATGATGGAACGCAGGTATTCGATTGTTTTCTCAATTTGTAGACCAACCTCATAATCAGATATATTTCCCATATAATAAGCGATACGTTCATAGTTAAAACTATATTTGAGGCAAAGGCGAATAAAAAGCTGTTGATCGCTGTTGAGATTGGGCAGAATGGCATTGAGCTGATCCATTTTCTTTTTCTTCTCCAATTCCAATTGTTCGATATAAAGCACATCGTCTTCGCTTTCCTCTTCGAGTTCATAGCCCAGCATAAACTCCTGATAGTCCTCGATGCTGTCGAGGCGGAGTAAGCTTCGGTGAAATCTATTACGTGATTTTTGATAAAAAGCCTGAATGGCAGACTTTACCTGGACTTTCAGAAACTCGAAAACCTCAGTTTCGGAATGCACATTTTCTCGGAACAGCCAAAGACGGAGAAATGCCTCTTGAACGATACTTTCGCCCGTACATTCATCATCGGTTGCACGGTGGGCACGAAAAAGGAAATGTGTATAGAATTTTTGGTAGAAAAATTTAAGTCCCTTTTCATGACCATTGTGCAGGTGTTCAATAGCAGTTTTGATGTCCTTGTTTAGTAGAAGTAGTTTCATAATTCGTTTTTATAATTGGTACGCGATGAATTACTTACCGCAGCTCCGGCGGAACTTGACGGATTTTATGAAAACCGAAGCTGGGTAAGTGTAAATCGTTATATGGTTATAAAAACTTATTGGTATTGAGCGTGGGGTATTGGTTTGTTTTGTGATGACAATTGCCTATCGAATGTCGACTTACTACTCGCGTCCGTTGCATACAACCTACATGTCGAAATCATCTACATGGGAAAAGGTGTTTAGATTTATTTGGAAGAAGTTGTGGATACCCTATATTCTAACATCATGAGAATCATGAAATTTGACGGTTTCGTTCATGAGTGAGTTGTGGATACCCCACATTTTGAGATTAACAACATCACCTATCCAATTAAATCGTCAGGAGTTCGAATTGCATATACCTCACATTTTGATATCATCAACATCCTAAAATAATCGAATATTCAGAGTTGTCAAGTTGTGTATACCCTGCATTTTGATATCACCAACATATGGAAGAATAAATTTTAAATGCTAATTTGTTGTGTATACCCTACATTTTGAGATTATCAACATCTGTGCTTTGGTAAATGAGAAAGTTGGTTCAGTTGTGTATACCCAACATTTTGAGATCATCAACATCCAATCCTATGCTTTGAATGGCAGTTGCAAGGCTGTGTATACCCTGCATTTTGAGATCGTTAACATCCTATCTCCTAGTATCGTGATAATAATCAAGAACATAGCGTAGAATGTAACCCAACATTTTTTAAAAAAGGGTATTTAGTGAGTCGCCATTGCGCTCACCCTACGGCTTAACAAGAAGCCTCAATCTATAATTTTGAAAATTCTAATATCACGCAAAGAAACAGTAGTAGCTCATGAGCTATTTGCATATATAACCAACATTTGAGATCATCAACATCATAAGGAATCAATTATTTAGAGCAAAATGGATTGTGTATACCCTACTTTTTGAGATAATCACCATCCTCAACGAAAAGTTTGACTAAATTTATGGTGATTGTTCATACCCTATATTTTTTGAATCGTCAACATCTCCTAAGGATGAGCAAATCGTAATCCATGAGTTGTAAACCCTGCATTTTGAGAGCATCAGAATCAGTAAAAACAAAAGAGGAATAACTGTAACGCTGTGTATACCCTACATTTTTGATATCACCAACATTCGGCATCAGAAAACACAGCCACAAGACTCTGTTGTTTATACCCTACGCTATGAGGTCATCAACATTATATGATTTAAAATATATCCCAGAGGCCCAGTTGCGTATACCCTTCATTTCGATATCATTAACATCCTACCTCCTAGTATCGTAATAATAATCAAGAACATAGCATAAAATATTAACCAACATTTTTATAAAAAGGGGTATTTAGTGAGTCACCATTGCGCTCACCCTACGGCATAACAAGATGCCTCCTATCCTAATCAAACCGATCAACAATACATCTGATCGGCCTATATTTTTATATTCTCTCCTTTTTCAATACCAATAAGTCAAAGAACACCCTTCACGCAAAATAATTACTTTATTTTTGCGCAAAAACAGCTTTTTTATAAACTCAATAAAAAGTCTATTTCAACTATTCAAATAATTATATTTTTTATTAATCCCATGCTTTGAATGGCAGTTACAAGTCAATAATAGGGGTTATCAACATAGGATGCTAGATACAAGTCTATAAAATAGAAATCAATTTTATTCTGGTGACTTTGCGATATTTTTAACACTTAATTCTCTCATTATTTAGATTTTAGTCGTATAACAACAGATTAAACCTCCGCTCTAAGCCTGTTGTTCTAGATCATATTTAGTTATCGGCTTCCGTTGAAACAAATATAAAAACAAATATTTATTTGCGCAAATAAAATACAAATATTATTATTCTAAAAATGCGCAAATAAGTTTTCCATTTGTATTATGGGAGATATCAATGAGCATATACTGGAGGAAATTGGCGAGCAATTGCGCATTCAACGTGAAAAAATATACTACACCCTGAAAGATGTAGCCAATATGACGGGATTGACCACCAACACAATAGCAGCTGCTGAAAAAGGAAAAGGTGCCTCATTGAACAACTTTATTTTGATCTGTCGCGCTTTAAAAATTCAACCACATACCATATTCAAAAAACAAATAGATTTAACACCGCTCTACAATATTCCTCCTGAGTCAAAACGTCGTATTGAACTGACGAAAGAACTGGATGATCTTGTTTACAATTCCAATTTTTTCGAAATACCCCGTCGTGTTTCTGATATCATCCAACAGTTGAATGCCAACAAGGGGCAAAGCAATAAATTTTCTGTTTATCTCAGTAGTTATTGTGAGGAAGGTACACTGGAATACGAAAAACATGGAAATTATAAAGAATACCGGAAACGTAAAAGGTCTAAACCAATCAAAAAATAGTGGTACTCCTCGGTGTCTTCCAGATCATTTCCCACACGTGAGCAAAACAATTGCGCAGATTATGGCGACACCATATTTACTTTTTTCAATGTCCTTCAAGCAAGTTCGGAAGAGTGCTACAAAGAGCCGAAATAGTCAATAAAAGCTTGGATAACTTGAATAGAACGATGGAGAATTGATACACCGAGAGTATTTCTCAACAGGGACGCTTTTGCCATAATCTATTTCAAGATTATATTTTCTAAAAACATATCTATCTTCAAATCAGAGACTATTTTTAAATACAATTTAGAATATCTTTAGCCAAATCAGCCTTCCTTTCTATAATATCAAATACAACGTAATTTATATCAGAATGCAATTGTAATTAAATGCCAAGAAAGTTCTAAACCGAAAAAGGAAGGGCTTAAAAATAAAAAAGCGAGACTATTTCTAGCCTCGCTTTTTTATTTTTAAATCCTCTTAGAAGGTATATCTAACACCTAATACAGCACTCCATGTTGTGCTCACTGTATTTACATTTCTTGTGACATCTTTAACAAGTTCTCCACCAATAGCGTTCATATTAAAGGTTGGTTTATCTGTTTTATTATCCACTACAGTTAAGAAATTAGTACCTTGGCTAACTAAAGTTTTTTGCACTCCCCAATCTTTATTAATTAAGTTACCCAAATTAATTACGTCAACGGTGAATTGGAATTTATCACCCTTTTTAACCAAATTATTAAAAATGTTTTGAGTCAAGCGAATATCTATCCTATTTAACCACGGCATTAAAAATTGATTTCTTTCCAAATATTTTCCTTGGTATTTAGTCAATCCGTTTTTATCAATGAATTCCGTATATGCCTTTTTTTGTTGGTCAATTGTATATAAGACTTTTCCAGCTTTGTCTACTGCATTAACAAAATTTACTTCATCTACTGATTTAGGTAAATAAATTAAATCACTGCTAATTCCGTCCTTGTTAATATCGCCATTATAAACAAAAGAATATCTTCCTTGACTAGAACCATTGTAATATAAACCGATTGATGTATTTTGGAAAGAATAACTCAAACTTGCAACAAGACGATGCGGAACCGCAAAGTTTGAATTATATAACATTTGATCGTTTGGATTATTTATTGAGTATACATTTGTCCAAGCAGAAACCGCATTACTTCCTGGATTATTTGATTGTTCCTTTGCTTCAGTATATGTGTAGAATAGTGAACCCGATAATCCATGCCAAGGAGCAACGGTACCTCCAAATGTAGCGGACAGAGCGTGTCCTTTTGCTTTTGTATTTGTTAAAACGACCGCAGAGTTAGCCCCTATAGAGCTATTATACTGGTAGTCAGAAGAATTAAGATAATATTCACGATTATCACCAGCATTATTCAATCTAGCTGTAGCTAATTTTCTATTAATACCAAACTGTGTAACTGCATTGATATCTTTTGTGTACAATAAATCAGCTGTCAAGGTCACTGGCGTATTAGGAACTTTGTAATCTGCACCTAAGCTTGTACGCCAAACGGATGGCATTTTAAAGTTTGGATCAACCATGGCGATACTCCCGGGAACACCATCTTTAGGGCTTTGAATGAAAAGATTTTCAGCACCTTTAGGTGGGTTTTTGGCATAATAGTAGATATCTTCAGGGTGAAATTTAACATTTCCAATCCAGCCTTTTACATCATCATAAGAACCAGGTTCTACTGTATTTTGAATTACCCCAGTAGCAGATGGCATATTAGTCAACCAAACAAATGGAATCCGGCCAGTAAAAATACCAGTACCTCCACGTAATACCAACGATCGATCTCCTATCACATCATAATTAAAACCAACCCTCGGAGATAACATGATTCGAGATTTAGGCCATTTTGAAGAATTGTAATGTGTAGCTTGTCCATCAATATTCAAAAATTCCTGTTCGTCAATAGACTTATTTCCAACCAATTTATTCATATAAATCGGCAACTCAGCTCTCAGTCCAATCGTTAAATTAAATTTATCAGTAAGAGTTACTTTATCCTGAGCATATAAGGATGCTAAGCCGTAGTTTGAACGGGCATAAGTATCCATTCCAGGATACGGATAAGACAACGCAAACATTGTTGGGGCCACTTCTTGAGGTGTACCCGTTTTTAGGAAATCTTCTACAGAATTATAACGATAATAGCTAGTTCCCTCTCTCACATAACTATTTCCAAATTTTTGAATTTCAAATGAGGCACCAGCAAGAAAATTATGTTTCCCAACTGTATAATTCAAATTATTTACAAATGAAAAGTTGTCATTATCTACATCATTGTTATACGAAAATAACTCTGTACCGAAGCTCATGTAGTTATTTTTTCCATCAGCGATACCACCGTCAAAAATATCTACAAACGGAAAGATTTGATTACTTGGTGTAGTTCTCTTTTCCCTAATTTTGGAGTAAGTGAATAAAAATTTATTGGAAAGTTCGCTACTAAAATTAGAATTCAATTCGGCGGTTAAAGATCTTACAGTATTTTCAAATCCATAATTACCATTTTGAAACACCATTGAATTCTCGCTCACTCTATAATAATTAGATCTTGGAGATGGTCCTGAATTATTGTTTGCTATTTGATTAGAGTTTCCAATTAATTGATTATATCTAATAGCAAATTTGTGTTTATCATTAATATTCCAATCTATGCGAGCTAATATTTTATCCCCCTTCTGACTTGCCGTGTTAGCATATCCCTCATAAGCACCAGGATCATACCCCCAAACATTTCTTAAGTGTTCACTTACAGCTATTAGATCTTGCTCGTTAACACGGGTAGTGTTTGTACTTGCATCCGATTTTCCATCATTTTTCTTATTTGACACCCACGTATTTGCTCCCGAAGCATTTACACCATCAGCCATTTCACGTTCTGCACTAACGTAGAAAAACAATTTATTTTTGATTATTGGACCTCCCAACGAGAACCCAAAAGTCTTCTTTGATCCTTCTTGATAAGGAAGAGGGGTAGCGTCAGCTATTTTCAGACCGTTAAATCGCTGATTATTAAAATATCCATAGACTGACCCCGTGAGAGTATTGCTACCAGATTTTGTTACAGCATTAATACCTGCACCTGTAAATCCTGATTGCGTTACATCATAAGGAGCAATATTAACCGAGATTTCTTGAATTGCATCTAGAGAAATTGGTTGGAATCTACCTCCAGGCAATGGGTTTTGTGTATCCGTGCCAAAACCATTATTAAAATTAGCCCCATCAATTTGAAGGTTATTATATCTTGAGTCACGTCCCGCAAACGATGTTCCATTTGCTTGAGGAGTCAGTCTTGTAAATTCTGTAATACTACGGCTTATCTGAGGTAAATTTTGAATTTGCTTCAAGCCCACGTTAGTAGCAGCACCTGTTTTTGATGTTGTTAGTTTACTACCATAACCTGTAACTACCACCTCACCTAAAGTCGTTGCAGAACTTGAAAAAATAGGGTTGAGAACTAAAGGCTCACCTAATTGTAGATAAATATCCTCATAAACAATAGGTTGTTGCCCTACGTAAGTAACCTCAACTTTATAAGGACCACCAACACGCATCGCAGGCAAATTAAAACGACCTGCAGCATTTGAAGAACCTGAATAAACAGTTCCCGATGGCACATGCGTTGCCTTGATTGTAGCCCCAGAAGTTAAACTGCCGTTTGCCTCTTTTACAATACCTGTAACGCTACTTGTCGTGACCTGAGCTTGTACAGCACCATAACTAGCCATAACAAGAGCGAAAAAGAGTAAAGATCTTTTCATATAATGTGATTTGTTAAAAAATGTTAAGCAAAATTACTAAGAGATTTCAAATAACAAAGGACTTAATATAAACTTAACATACTACAAAACATCTACTTTCTTTTATTCGATCGCAAATCGCTGGCCTTTCACACAATTTTTGCGTAATAAAAACGTTATAACATCTTTTAAACGGCCATTAGCAAAGAATCAAATCCGAGCAAAATAGTTTTCCACACCGAATCAATCGATTGTTTTTGTAACAACATTCTTCCATTCCAACATCCCCTTTGTTCAAAAAAATTACTAACTTTCTGCCAGCCGAGCATTTATCGATCAACTCGCTCTTTGTAGCAATTGCGCTACTTAACCTAGTATTTAATTTAAAACTGTAAACTATTGTTATTTAGAAATGGTTTTTTATAAAATCTGTTTTTAAAAACGGAGAAATTTTAGAAATTCGCACACCTTTATAATTCTCTTTTCATGGAAGACGGTATTCAAAATTCTTCTTTTCAGGAACCCGCAGACATTAAATTGTCTCCAGCAGGGCTTTCTTTTTTAGCTTCAGCAGCTAAATGGGCTAATTTTTTAGCCATTGTCTGTTTTATTTTTATCGGGATCTCGGCCATAACCATGATTAGCTTAATCTTTGGTGCCAGCGCCTTATCTCTTGGTCAGGGTGAATTTGTCACGGCCGGCACGCTCTCCACATTCGGGGTACTTTATCTCCTATTACTGGCTTTCTCCTGTCTGCCGATCTTTTATTTGTATAATTTTGGATCAAAGGCAAAAAAAGCCATTGAAAACCGCGATAGTATCCAGCTGGAGCTTTGTTTCGATGCCTTGAAAAAACATTATAAATTCATCGGGATCATCGTCATCATTACAATTGGATTTAATCTCCTTGGACTGATACTCGGTGTTGTCTTAGGAATCTCCGATGCTATTGCTGGTATATAAACTAAAATAGCGAAGATTGAAACAAAAAAGGGAGCATCTGATATGCTCCCTTTCTATTATAATTAAATTACGCTCTATTTTTTGTAATACCGCATCGCAGTTGGAATCTGCTTCTCAATATCGGCAATACGTCGTGCATCACTCGGGTGGGTACTCAAAAACTCAGGTTGCCCCTTCTGGCTCCCTGATGCCATACGCTTCCAAAAACCAATGGCTTCGTTGGGATCGTAACCGGCCAATGCCATAATAATCAAACCCGCTTGATCCGCAGAGGACTCATCACTTCGCGAGAATTTTAACTGTGCCAAACTACCTCCCAAACCATATAGATTATTAAAAATACCAAGGGAGCTGCTACCCGTCATCCCCGCTGCTGAGCCTAGGATCTGCCCCCCCATTTGTAATGCCATCTGGTTGGATGCCTGCGCGACGGAATGTTCCTCAATGGCGTGTGCGATCTCGTGCCCCATTACAGTAGCCATTCCAGCCTCTGTACGTGTTACAGGTAATATCCCTGTATAGACAGCCACTTTACCTCCTGGCATACACCATGCATTCACATCATCACTCTTCACTAAGTTAAATTCCCAGTTGAAATTATATTTATTGGCTATACCCTTGCTCTGCAGATATTGATTGACCGCTGTCGCCAACCGGTTGCCCACGCGTTTTACCATCGCCGCATCAGCGGTACCGGTAACAACCTTAGCACTATTTTTTGACAAGAAATCTTTATAGGCTAATGCAGCCTGCTGATTGACCTGGTCAGCACTGACCAATTTCAAATATTTTTTTCCCGTAACAGCTGAAGTTGCACAACCTGACAACCCCGACGCCAGTGTAGCACAGGCCAACACCATAGCCGAATACTTATATATTCCTTTCATAATAATCTATTAAATCCGTTAATAAGAGCTTGCAATTATTGTGCCTATTCTTTTAACTTGGTCTTTTTCTTGAATAGATAAATCTTGGATTCATGTCCTTTTAGCAAACGCTCAATATTTTTTTGATGGGTAATTAATAAGAGCGTACAGATAGCAATCCCATAAAGTAAGACGGATGGAATTGTGGTCTTAAAAATAAAGGCCAAACTAAAGGGAAATGTAAAACCTGCAGCTAAAGAACTGAGTGATACATAATGGGTGGTCAGCAGGATAACGATAAATACGGATACACAGAGCAATGCAGCGGGTGTATGTATCGCCAAGATCATTCCAAACAATGTAGCTACCCCTTTTCCACCCCGGAAGCCCGCAAATACCGGAAAAAGGTGTCCTATAACGGCAATTACCCCAAATGCCAACTGAAAATTAACGAACTGAACATCACTGGTATTCTGTCCCAGCTCAATCAGATAAGCCAGGTTTGTCGCGGTCCAACCTTTAAATATATCCACAAACATCACGATGGATCCGGCACGCGGTCCTAATACGCGAAAGGTGTTAGTCGCTCCAGCATTACCACTCCCATACTCACGAACATCTACGCCATAAAATGCTTGGCCCAACCAAACTGCTGTAGGTATAGAACCAAACAAATAAGCTAGTAATACTGCAATTACTAAATAAATCGATATCATTAAATTAAATCAGTTCTTATATTAATTTGGCCTTCAAACTAAGATCCAAGCTCTTGACACTGTGCGTCAAAGCTCCAACGGAGATATAGTCGACGCCCGCCTCTGCATATGACCGAATAGTATCAATTGTTATCCCCCCAGAGGCTTCTGTCTTAAATCGATGATCGATAATTTTAACAGCTTTGGCCACATCCGCAGGTGAAAAATTATCCAACATGATTCGGTCCACTTCGCCAAAGTTAAGAACTTCGTCAAGTTCCGCAAAATTTCGGAC